>CAZWVE010000054.1:0-7711 GCA_964636925.1 uncultured Marinicella sp. | reverse complement strand
CGAGAGCCTAAATTTAATATTGATAAAAAATGTGACATCACAGTATTTGGCGACTGGGGACTACCCATTGACGCCATAAAAACCAACGATATTGTCTACAGCTTTGGGGTTTGTGATGACATTGATTTTGAACTGGCATTAATTGAACTAAAAAAAGTCCAGGTTCATGCCTTTGACCCGACTCCCTATTCGGTTAATTGGATAGCAAACCAATCTTTACCCAAAAACCTACACTTTTATCCTCTTGCCGCAGCCGCCAAAAACGGTGAGTTTTATTTATATCCACTGGTCGATAAAAAAGGCAGAAAATCAGCCATCATGTACAGCTTTAGCAAACATCAGGAAGCACGCAATGATGGGGTTTTGGTCAAAGCGCTATCTTTGAAATCCATCATGGACAAGTTAAAGCATGACACCATTGATGTCTTAAAAATGGATATCGAAGGTGCTGAGTATGAATTTATTCAAAGTGTTATCGAAAGCGATATCAGGCCAAAACTTATTATGGTCGAATTTCATCATCGATTTAAAGACTTTGATAAACAAAATACCATTGATACGGTGGCTTTACTACATCACAACGGCTACCAAATTGTTTATATTTCACCGGCGGGCCGAGAAATGTGTTTTTCTTATCAATAAATTGCCGTTAAAATTGGTGTTTTTCTTTTTATATCGGATAACCTATTGATTGCTTAAGCCAATCAAAGCAACGGTTATTCAGTACGGCCAACTATGATTATGTTAAACCTAAATCCTTTTAAATGGGTATTGCTTACTGTTTGTTTAGTTCTACCGGCAATCGGTTGTGCAGAAACCACCTCCCATAATCTTAACTTAACCACCCACTGGGTGGGATATCTGGTGCTGGCAATTTTTGTGATTGCCTATACTTTTGTTATTCTGGAAGAAAAAATCCACTTAAGTAAATCAAAACCGGTACTTTTAGCAGCCGGAATTATTTGGATTATCATTGCCTGGTCGCAGTTACAAGCAGGTCACGAAGAATGGGTTGAGCAAGCCATTCATTATGATTTTCTGGAATATGCCGAACTGTTCTTTTTCCTGTTGGTGGCAATGACTTACATCAATGCCATCGCTGAACGCGGTGTCTTTAGTGCTTTACGCGACTGGCTGACTTCAAAAGGCTTTACCTACCGACAGTTATTCTGGTTAACGGGCTTATTGGCCTTTGTGTTATCGCCGGTGGCCGACAATTTAACCACCTCATTAATCATGTGTGCGGTTATTTTAGCGGTGGGAAAAAATCATCCGCAGTTTATTGCCTTAAGCTGCATCAATATTGTGGTGGCCGCCAATGCCGGTGGCGCCTTTAGCCCTTTTGGTGACATCACCACCTTAATGGTATGGCAAAGCGGTCTCATTCCCTTTCAGGATTTTTTCAAGTTGTTTTTACCTTCTTTGGTCAACTTTCTGGTACCCGCTGTCATTATGAGTTTTTCAATTTCCAAAGAAAAACCTGCACCAGAAACCGATACCATGACCGCCATCAGAACCGGAGGTATCGGTATGGTTATTTTATTTTTGTGCACCATTGTCACCGCTGTCAGTTTTCACAGTGTTTTAGGCTTGCCACCGGTTTATGGCATGATGTTTGGACTGGGTTATTTAAAAATATATGCTTATTTCGTCACCAAAAAAGTCCGCAAAAAATATCTTTATTACAGTGATGTCGTCAAAGACAAGGAACTGCGCAAAGAGGAATTTAATGTTTTGATATGATTGCCCATTCCGAATGGGACACCTTGTTTTTCTTTTACGGTGTCATTATGTGCGTCGGTGCACTGGGGTTTTTAGGTTATTTGGTGCTAGTTTCTGACTTCTTTTACGGCACTTTTGGACCAACCATTGCCAACACTGCTGTTGGTATTATTTCAGCCATTATTGACAACATCCCGGTGATGTTTGCGGTACTCACCATGAATCCTGAGATGTCTGATTTCAATGGCTATTGGTAACCTTAACCGCCGGTGTCGGTGGTAGTCTGTTGTCCATCGGTTCCGCTGCCGGTGTTGCCCTGATGGGTCAAGCACGCGGTCATTACACCTTTTTTAGTCATTTAAAATGGACTCCCGTGATTGCCCTGGGTTATTTTGCCGGTATTTATGTGCATTTTTTAATTAACGGATGATGATGGCGCGCTCGGCAGGAGTTGAACCTGCGACCTGCCGCTTAGGAGGCGGCTGCTCTATCCGACTGAGCTACGAGCGCATTAACTGATTTTCATACCGATCCAAAAGGCCGTGAAACAAGCCACAACAGTGACTAATGTATAAACAAGGGCTTTAAGTATCTCGCCCTGTTCCATCATCAACACGGTTTCCATGGAGAATGTTGACCAGGTGGTTAAGGCGCCGAGGATACCGACCATAACAAATAGCTGTAGGTTTTCCGATATATCGGCTTGTTGACTGAACCATTGATATACCCAGCCGATAATTAAACAACCCAAAACATTGGCACTGAATGTGGCCCAGAATAAGGCCAGTCCGGATTGTTTAAACAGCATATTCAAACCAAAACGACCCAGGGCGCCGAAAGCCCCTCCCAACATCACGGCCAGGACAGAATTAATCATGATCGTTGCTGGCGGATGTGTTGCAGTTTTTCGGCTATTTGTCGCTCTAAACCGCGGTCTGCGGGATGGTAATAAACCTGTTCACCGATCTTATCAGGGAAGCCGGTTTGGCTGTAGGCAATACCGCCTTCGTAATCATGGTCATATTGATAGCCTTTGCCAAAGTCATTGTCTTTCATCAATTGTGTCGGCGCATTACGTAAATGCATCGGCACATCTAAGGATCCATACTTCTTGACGTCTTGCTGGGCAGCTTTAAAAGCCACATAGATGGCATTACTCTTGGCACAACTGGCCAAATAAGCCACCGCTTGCGCCAATGCCAGTTCGCCTTCAGGGCTACCAAGGCGTTCATAGGTTTGCCACGCGGTTAAGCAAATACTGAAAGCCCTGGGGTCGGCATTGCCGATATCCTCACTGGCCATGCGCAACACCCGTCTGGCAATATACAAAGGATCACAACCACCATCCAGCATTCTCGCCAACCAGTATAACGCCGCATCCGGATTAGAACTGCGCACTGACTTGTGCAAGGCCGAAATTTGGTCGTAAAAGACATCACCCTGCCGGTCAAAGCGGCGGGTTTGTCCGGTGGTAACCAAAGCAACGTCTTCGTCTTTGACCTGGCCACCGCTGCTGTAATCTTGCAGGATTTCGACCAGATTTAAAAGCTTCCTGCCATCTCC
This sequence comes from uncultured Marinicella sp., assembly GCA_964636925.1. Taxonomy (GTDB): domain Bacteria; phylum Pseudomonadota; class Gammaproteobacteria; order Xanthomonadales; family Marinicellaceae; genus Marinicella. The sequence continues at coordinate 4,426 of CAZWVE010000054.1, read as the reverse complement.
ATCGGCGGCGGCAATAAGGGCCTGCTGTTGATCTTCCGTTAAAACCATCGGCGGGTCAAAAGATTGCACACCTTTATCTAACAATTGACCGGCACTGTCATCATCCAATGATTTCAAAATATAGACTTTTAGGCGCGATAATAAGGCATTATTTAGCGCAAAAGAGGGGTTTTCGGTGGTGGCACCAATCAAGGTAATCAGCCCACTTTCGAGGTGTGGCAAAAAAGCATCTTGTTGGGATTTATTAAAACGGTGTATTTCATCGACAAACAACACCGTGATATTGGGCAAATGGGCTTTGGCTTGTTCGATGGCATGGCGAATGTCTTTAACACCGGATAAAACCGCTGAAATTTGAATAAATTCGGCATCCAGGTTGTCGGCAATAATTTGCGCCAGGGTGGTTTTTCCGGTTCCGGGCGGCCCCCAGAATACCATGGAATGCACGGACTGATTGGCCAGTAAACGCTGCAAGGGTTTGCCCGGTGCCACGAGATGCTGTTGCCCCACCACCTCATCAAGTTTTTGGGGTCTTAATTTATCGGCCAGGGGCTGGTGTTTAACAACAACCATGTTTACTCGATGGCTTCCACCACATCCACACCCTCAGGCGGACTGAATTTAAACGTGTCTTTGGGTAAATCGGGGTTACGCTTTAACGCAGTAAATTCAAACACCAGGGTTTGATCCAGGCGGTTATTGACATGAATACGATGCAACTGATTAGCTTCAATACCCAATAAAACACTGCTAACTTCATTGGATTCTTCTTTGGGCGTTAATTTGACCCAGTCTAAGTTATCTTTTTTGCCATCATAGCTGATGTCATAATAACGGCTGGATAGTTCTTCATTAATAATGACATAAATTGGGTTCAGATTATTTTTTTGGGGTTTTACCGTCACTTGTTGCAGGTCTTCGTCAAATACCCAAACCTGATTTCCATCGGCCACAATCAATTGCTCAAACGGCTCCTGATAGTGCCATTTAAAATAATCGGGCGCTTGCATCCAAACGGTGCCACTGTTTTCTTCCATGGTCTGGCCATCCATATTCAATTCATATTGTTTAAATTCAGCTTGCAGCGCATTTAGGCCGGTTCTTAATTCGTTTAAAATGCGCTCGGCTGTCTTGTCAACGCCTTGTTCGGGGGTCGATTGAGCCGCTAATATGGGGCTGATGGAACATAGTAAAAAAATGATCAGGGCTTGTTTCATGGTCGTACCTCATTAGTAACAACAGCCATTATAAAGAATTTCGGCTGAATCTTCCTTGAATTAATCTTTAACCGGTGGAGGCGCTAATACCTCCCGGGCGCCATTGTGTGCCGGTGCTGACACCACCCCGGCTTCCTCCATTTGTTCGACAATGGTAGCGGCACGATTATAACCGACACGTAAGCGTCTTTGTACATACGAAATCGAGGCTTTGCGGGATTCAGTAACCACAAAAACCGCTTTATCATAAAGCTCATCAACCTCTGAATCAGGTGACTCAGGCAAACCGGTTTCACCCATAATTTGGCCATCATCGGTCATTTGTAAATTATCCAAAATACCTTCCTGGTAATCTGGTTCATAATGGCTTGTTAAATAATTCACCACCGAATGCACTTCATGGTCGTCCACAAAAGCACCATGAACACGTTCGGGTTGACTTGATCCCGGAGGCAGATAAAGCATATCGCCGTGGCCTAATAACTGCTCGGCCCCGCCTTGATCTAAAATTGTTCTGGAATCAATTTTTGAGGACACCTGAAAAGCCATGCGGGTTGGGATATTGGCTTTAATCAGTCCGGTGATAACATCCACCGAAGGTCGTTGTGTGGCTAACAACAAATGCACACCGGCAGCCCGTGCTTTTTGTGCCAATCGGGCAATCAACTCTTCGACTTTTTTACCGACAATCATCATCATGTCCGCAAATTCGTCAATCACCACCACGATAAACGGTAACGGCTTTAAGGTATCGGGAATGTCAGCACCAATCCCTGTATCAGCCAGGGGGTCTTTCAGTGGTTGTCCCTGATCAATGGCTTTTTGTACTTTACGGTTATAGCCGGCCAAATTTCTCACCCCCAGGGCTGCCATCAATTTATAACGCCGTTCCATTTCTGCCACACACCACCTTAAGCCATTGGCGGCTTCTTTCATGTCGGTCACCACCGGAGCCAATAAGTGTGGAATTCCTTCATAAATTGATAGTTCCAACATTTTTGGGTCAATCATAAGCATGCGGACTTGTTCCGGACTGGCTTTGTATAACAGGCTGATAATCATGGAGTTAACTGCCACTGATTTACCTGATCCGGTGGTGCCGGCCACCAGTAAATGGGGCATTTTAGAAATATCTACGATGACCGGATTGCCACCAATGCTTTTACCCAGTCCAATGGTCAGCGCAGAACGGGATTTGTCAAAATTAACGGAACGTAGAATTTCACTTAAATAAACAATCTCACGATTACTATTCGGTATTTCAATGCCGATAAAGGGCTTACCCGGTATAACATCGACTATCCGCACACTGGATACAGACAAACCACGGGCTAAGTCTTTCGCCAACCCGGTAATTTTACTGGCTTTGGTGCCCGCTTCCGGGTTAACCTCAAAACGCGTAATGACTGGCCCCGGATACACACCCACCACTTCAGCATTCACTTTAAAATCTGACAGCTTATGTTCTAATTGACGTGATAAAACTTTCAGTTCTTCATTTGAATATCCAAAAGTTTGTTCCGGCGGATCATCCAACAGGGACAACGGTGGTAATTTACCGGCCGGTAAACTGTGAAACAAATTGAGCTGTTTGTCTTTGGCAGCGCGTTTACTGGGCTTGGGCTCTTGTTCAGTTTGTTCGATTAAGATGGGTTGACGTTTTTGCTGTAAATCGGCATCTTGTTGACGCCGCACTTCACGTTCACTTTTCGCTGCTCGCCCGGCCCGCCAATCGGTAAACCGTTGCCATTGACCATATAACCAGCGAAAAAACTGAATGGCAAAACGACCCACGGCATCCGTTAATTTCAACCAGGACAAACCAGTGAACAAGGTAACACCGGCCAAAAATACGGCTGATAACAATAAGGTGGTACCAATCACACCAAAACCGGCCATCACGGAAGCACCCACTAAATCACCGATAATACCGCCGCCTGAAAAGGGTAATTCCCCGGTACTGGCATATAAATCTGATAAGCCACAGCCGGCCAATAGCGCCGCTATAAAGCCCAATATTTTAATAGTGGCATCGAGCCAGGTCAGATCGCTTTGTTCCGGTCGATTAAAAATACGCCAGGCCAAATAAATCAGCCCCAAAGGAATAAAATAGGCAAAATAACCCAAAAAGTGCAATGAAAAATCAGCCACATAGGCACCGGTTACGCCGCCCAGGTTAGACACGTCCTGACTATCAGTAGAGGCAAACGAACCCGGATCAGTGGCACTGTAACTTAATAAAGCCAATAATAAATACCCCGCCACCGGCAACAGAATAAAAATTAAACTTTCTTTTATTCTGTTGCGGGTTTGTTTAGATACGGCATTCACGAATGGCTGTTCCGGTTTATGACTGATACACTGTGGGCATTAATCTTTTAAGGCCGGGTGAATTATCTGTCCGGCTTTGACATTGACACCCCGTTGCAGCGCCTCAACCTGATACCAATCAGCAGTGGCAAGACGTTGTACGTACGGTAAGATAGCGGCTGAAATAGCATAGGTGGCCGTTCTTGGTACCGCACCGGGCATATTGGTCACGGTAAAGTGTACCACGCCATGTTTTTCATAGGTTGGATTATTCCAGGTGGTGGCTTGAGACGTTTCGATACAACCACCCTGGTCAATAGAGATATCTGCTACCACTGAACCTGGTTCCATCATTTTAATCATATCCTCTGAAATCACATGCGGCGCTTTGGCGCCAGGGATCAACACAGCGCCCACCACCAGGTCAGCTTGTGCCACGGTATCAGCCACCAATTGTTGATAAGGATAGAGTGCTGTGACATTGGGGCCTAATGCCATCATTTGCGCTAAACGATCCTGACGTTTATCAAATACCACGACATTGGCACCGGTAGCAGCCGCTAAAGAGGCGGCATGACCACCTGCAGCACCACCGCCTAAAACCACCACGTTGCCACGTTCAGTGGAAGCCAATCCACCCAACAAGACCCCTTTTCCGCCAGCCGGTCGATGTAACAGGTGGGTACCCACCTGGGTTGAAATTTTTCCGGCGATAATACTCATCGGCGCCAACAACGGTAAAGAACCATCGTCTAACTCGACAGTTTCAAAAGCCACACCCGTTAAACCAATGTCCAATAACGATGCCGTTAATTCAGGCTCTGCCGCCAAATGTAAATAACAAAACAATAAATGATCTTCACGCAAATATTTAATGTCATCCGCTACCGGTTCTTTCA
>CAZWVE010000053.1:0-7761 GCA_964636925.1 uncultured Marinicella sp. | reverse complement strand
CCCGAATCTAACAGCGGAAGTGAGTAATAATTTTGATATTGGTTTGAAATATCGGCTACAACACTGGTCAGCGAATGCCAATATTTTTTATAACCAAATGGATGACTTTATCTTTTTGGCCTATTCAGGTCAGATGATTGACGATTGGCCGGTTTATCAATACAGTCAGCAAAATGCCACCTTTAAGGGTTTTGAAGCGGATATCGCCTATTCTTTTGATGATGTTTTTAATAATCAGTGGCGGTTTAAATTATTCACCGATGCCACCACCGCTAAGCTCAATAGCGGTGACTATGTGCCACGCATTCCGGCCAATCGTATTGGTTTATCAACAGACTGGTGGCGCGGTGCCTGGTCAGCACAATTAAAAACCATGCGCGTCAATAAGCAGAATCATCTGGCCGTCGGTGAATTACCCACCGATGCCTATACCCAGGTTGATTTCAGTCTGAACCGATTACAGATAACCGCCGATACAGAGTGGCTGTGGTTTATTAAAGGCAGTAATTTACTGGATGAAGACATTCGCGAGCATGCCTCGTTTATTAAGGACAAAGCCCCGCGATCGGGTCGCAGCATCACGGCCGGCTTACGGGTGTCATTCTAAGCCGATATACGGTTGTCTTTTTTATCGGTGATAAGAGTGCTAAAATGCGCCCCTTATTTTGATTCCGCCAAATAACGGGCGCATTTTCATGGAAAGCTTCAAAAACCGCAGAACATTTGCCATTATTTCACATCCCGATGCCGGTAAAACCACCATCACAGAAAAAATTCTGTTATTTGGTGGCGCCATTCAGGTCGCCGGAGCGGTTAAATCACGCAAAACCGATAAACACGCTACTTCTGACTGGATGGCGATGGAACAGGAACGGGGTATTTCTGTGACCTCTTCGGTGATGCAGTTTCCTTATAAAGACCGCATCATTAATTTACTGGACACACCGGGGCATGCGGACTTTTCCGAAGACACCTATCGCACCTTAACGGCGGTTGATTCGGCTTTAATGGTAATTGATTGTGCCAAGGGTGTGGAAGAGCGCACCATTAAACTGATGGAGGTTTGTCGACTAAGAACCACGCCGATTTTCACTTTTATCAATAAGTTAGACCGCGAAGGTAGAGAACCGATTGAACTGCTTGATGAAGTCGAAGATGTGTTGAATATTGAATGCGCACCAATTACCTGGCCGATTGGTATGGGTAAACGCTTAAAAGGTGTCTATCATTTTATCAACGATGAAATTTTACTCTATGAATCGGGTAAAAATTATGAAAAACAACAGGCCAGAACCATAAAAGGATTACAGTCTGAGGAATTGGACGAGGTGTTGGGGGTCGAATTGGCTGCTGAATTTCGTGATGAAATTGAATTGGTGAAAGGCGCGTCCCATCAGTTTGATGAACAGGCTTATTTAGCCGGTAAGCTATCACCGGTGTTTTTTGGATCCGCCATTAATAATTTTGGTGTTCAACCGTTACTGGATGCTTTCGTTGAACATGCACCGATGCCGCAAGCACGAGAAACCTTAACCCGTATGGTTGAGCCGGCTGAACCTCACTGCACCGGCTTTGTCTTTAAAATCCAGGCCAATATGGATCCCAAACACCGCGATCGCCTGGCTTTTATGCGGGTCTGTTCCGGGGTATTTGAACAAGGCATGAAGCTTACCAATACCCACACCGGTAAAGAAATGAAAATTGCCAATGCCGTCACTTTTATTGCTGAATCGCGTGGTCAAGTGGATAAAGCCTATCCCGGAGACATCATCGGCATTCATAACCATGGCACCATCAGTATCGGTGATTCATTTACCGAAGGCGAGGATTTAACTTTTACCGGGATTCCCAGCTTTGCCCCTGAATTATTTAGACGTGCGCGTCTTAAAGATCCTTTAAAACTCAAAGCTTTACAAAAGGGTCTTGAGCAATTATCAGAAGAAGGCGCCACCCAGTTCTTTCGGCCGATGATATCGAATGATTTAATCCTGGGGGCTATTGGTGTGTTGCAGTTTGATGTGGTCGCCCATCGCTTGCAGCATGAATACAATGTCAAAGCGATTTTTGAGGCAGTTGATACGCGGATTGCCTACTGGGTCAGTAGCGATGATGATAAAGCCATGAAACAATTCAGAAATCGTAACCAGGCCAACTTAGCCGTCGACGGTCACGACCATCTGGTGTATCTGGCACCCTCTATGGTTAATTTGCAATTGGCACAAGAACGTAACCCCGACATTGTTTTCCATAAAACCACCGAAACTTTGCCCATTGAAAAGGCCTGAAATTTAAGGAAATAGCTTGACAATTTGCGCCAGTTGATTAAAATTCGCGCTCTCAAGTGGCTATATAGCTCAGCTGGTTAGAGCACAGCATTCATAATGCTGGGGTCGGTGGTTCAAGTCCACCTATAGCCACCATTATCTTCCCTATTTCCCCATTGTTTTCAGTGTTGATTGCATTATAATAATGTGATGCGTTGCCTCCTGCTTATCATATTACTGTTGTTCTGTCATTCCGCTATTAGCCGTGACAATCAATGGGTAACCTTGGGTCAAGCCAATATCGACTGGGGCTATATCACGCCCTATCAACTTGAATTACAAGCGCCCATCGGTCAGCATAACCTCAAAGATATTCGCAGTGGCATGCAGCCGGTGCGTTTTCAGCTCACCTGGCTATCCCCCAAAACCAGTCAGGAAGATGTTCAGGCCCACTTCAAATCGTTGGTTGAAGATAAGCTGCCCACGGCGGAGTCCAGAAAGTTTAATCAGGTGGCCATTGAAAAACTGCTCAAAAAATTACCCGCAACGCAAAGACATGACGTTTGGCATGTTGTTTTTTCCCCTGATCAAGGTACATTATTCGTACTTGAGCAACAAGTAATACATACCATGATTGGTGCGGAAGTGAACCGGGCGCTTTATCAGGCCTGGCTTTATCAACATCCTGTAACCACCGCTAAATTGCTCAAACGACTTAATAAAATCCATTAACGATAAACAACCATTGGGTTCATCACATTAAACGGCAGAAATATGAAAAAACGAAGTATTCTTTTACTGTTAAGTCTAACAGTCATGGCAGCCGGAGCACAGGTTCCGACCACCACGGTCAATGGTGTTCAGGATGTACGCCATTCAATCCTGGCCCTCACCCACGCAACGGTTCACGTCACCCCTGAAAAAACCTTAACCGATGTCACAATGATTATCAGGGATGGCAAAATCAGTGCCTATGTCAGCGACAATCAGATCCCTGACAAGGCGGTAATAATCGACTATAGTGGCATGCATATTTACCCCGGTTTTATACATTTAGATGCTGATGTCGGCTTACCGGAACCGGCGAAACGACCTCCATTTCGCTGGGGTGGCCCGGAGACCTTACAAACGACACTGGCCGGTGCCTATAATGCCAACGAAGCCATCAAAGCCAGCTATAACGCCGCAGATGATTATAAGCATGATGACAAAGCCAATAAGGCCTTACGCCAGGCCGGCTTTACCAGTGCTTTAAGCCATCGCCATGATGGCATCATGCGCGGTACCGGCGCTTTGCTTAGCTTAGCTGATGAACCTGAACAATTAAGTCTATTATCACCCAGGGCCAGTCAACATTACTCGTTCAATAAAGGCTCATCAAAACAGGACTACCCAGTATCCCTGATGGGTGCCGTGGCTTTAATCAGACAGACTTTACTGGATGCAGACTGGTATCAACAACAAGACAGCATGACGGATCTGGATTTAGCTGCTATTTATAAAAACAAGCAACTACCCCGTATTTTTAGTGTTGATAACTGGCAACAAACTTTATTGACAAAAAAAATCAGTGACGAATTTAACCTTCCTTTTGTTGTTAAAACCGCCGGTGATTCTTATCAATCGCTCGATGCCGTGGCCAACACCGGACAAACGTTAATTGTACCACTTAACTATGCCAAAGCACCTGAGGTCAATTCACCGTTAGACAGTCACCATGTTGACTATGGTGATTTAAAACAATGGCAAATATCCCCTTTTAATACCCGCTTATTGGCTGATAAAGGTGTCCGTTTCGCCTTATTGCCGGGTGAGGATAAAAAAGGTCTGACCACTTTTCTCGCTGATTTGCGCAAAGCTGTTGAACATGGTCTCAGTGAAGAAACCGCTTTGGCTGCTTTGACCACCCGGCCGGCAAGTATTTTAAAACGCAATGACATTGGTCACTTGGCACAAGGTGCCCGGGCTGATTTTATTGCTTTTGATAAGCCGTTATTCCAATCCGAAGCAGAACTCAAGGACAATTGGGTCAATGGCGAGAGAATGGTTATCAGCGAGCGTCAAGCTTTAATCGAAGGTGATTATGTTCTGACCTTAAATAACGAACGTCACGACATTAATGTAAGCTTTAAAAAAGGTCAATTGAAGTTAAAACCCACATCACAAAGTGAACAAAAAATAAAAGCCAGTTTGGACGGTCAATTACTGACTGTCACCATTGATGAACACGCACCGCTGATGGCCTGGGTGGTTAACGGTCAGGTTAAACCCCTACCCGCTGCACAGACATGGTCGTTACAGTTTATCAAACAGACACAAAACGATGCATCAACTGAATCAGATGCCTCAGTGAAAACAGTACCAACCATTCCGGTACCATTTACCGCTTATGGTCTGGTGGACAGCCAAACACCGAATAAAGTGTTGTTTAAAAATGCCACGGTCTGGACCAACGAGGAAGCCGCTATTGTGGAAAACAGCGATGTGTTGGTGGTGAACGGAAAAATCAAAGAAGTGGGTACAGACATTGCCGACAGCCGGGCTGATTTAGTGATTGATGCCAGTGGCAAACATCTGACTTCCGGTATTATTGATGAACACAGCCATATTGCTTTGTTATCGGTGAATGATGTCGCTGTTAACTCCAGTATGGTACGCATGCAAGATGTGGTAAATTCCCAGGATGTTAATATTTACCGCAATTTAGCCGGCGGCGTTACGGCGGCGCAATTGTTGCATGGTTCAGCCAATCCCATTGGTGGTCAGTCCGCGCTGGTTAAAATGCGTTGGGGCGTGTCACCACAAGAGATGCTCATTGAAGGCGCCGACGGCTTTATTAAATTTGCCCTGGGCGAAAATGTGAAGCGTTCCAGAAATCAACAGTCCGTGCGTTATCCGCTGACACGTATGGGCGTTGAGCAGGTCTATCGGGGCGCTTTTAGCGAGGCCGAAAAATACCAAAAAGCCTGGCAGGACTATAATAAGTTAAGTCGTTCAAAAAAGAAAAAAACCACCCCACCCCGTCGTGATTTAGCCATGGAGGCCACTGCTGAAGTGCTTAATCAGGAACGTTACATCAGTTGTCATTCATATGTACAATCCGAAATCAGTATGCTGATGCATGTGGCCGAGGATTTTGATTTTACGGTCAATACCTTCACCCATATTTTAGAGGGCTATAAAGTTGCCGACCAAATGAAAGCGCACGGTGTCGGCGCTTCCACGTTTGCCGATTGGTGGGCCTATAAATGGGAAGTCAATGAAGCCATTCCCTACAACGCCGCGATTATGGATCAAGTGGGTATGGTTACCGCCATTAATTCAGATTCCGCCGAAATGTCGAGACGACTCAATCAGGAAGCCGCGAAAACCATTAAATATGGTGGCTTAAGTGAAGAAGAGGCCTGGAAAACCGTAACCTTAAATCCAGCAAAATTACTCCATTTAGATGATCATATGGGTAGTGTGAAAGAAGGTAAAGATGCTGATTTGGTGCTATGGTCCGATAACCCCTTGTCAGTCTATGCCCGCGCAGAAAAAACCATGGTCGATGGCGTCATTTATTTTGATCGTGACAAACAAGCGGCTTTAGAAGAAACCATTCACAGTGAAAAAATGGATTTGATTAAAGCCAGTCAATCATCCGATGAGGCAAAAAAACCACACCCTGCTGCGGCCAGGCCGCCGCTTCATTGCGATACCTTAATCACCCATGATGCCATTCTGCAGTTAGACAACGGAGCCCAACAATGAAAACGATATTATTGACCCTATTGACTCTTATCGTGAGTCAGGCCCATGCCATTAGACCGGCACCGGCAGCTGACCAGGAGAGTCCGCTAAGTTTTATTAACGCCACCATTCATACCGGCGATGGTGACGTGCTCAGTGATGCCATGATGGTGATTGAAGACGGTGAGATTCGTTACCTGGGTAGTTATCAACAAAACCAGGAAAAGGGTCAGGTTGTTGATCTGGCACAGCAGCATATTTACCCCGGTTTTATCCTCACCAATACCAATTTAGGTTTAACGGAAGTGGATGCTGTCAGTGCTTCTGTGGATTTCAAAGAAACCGGACAATTAAACCCGAATGTGCGCACGGCGATTGCCTACAATGCCGATTCCATGCGAATTCCACCGATGCGATTTAATGGTATTTTACTGGCTCAGGTGGTACCGGTTGGCGGTTTAGTCAGCGGCACGTCCGCAGTCATGCAATTGGATGCCTGGAACTGGGATGATGCCGTCATTCAAAACGATGACGGTCTGCACATTAACTGGCCGGCACAATGGATGAAGAAATTTGACTATAGCACCTTTAGCATGAAGTTAGAGCAGGACAAAGACTACAGTGATAAAGTGACCAAAATCAAAGCACTGTTCAATGATGCCCGAGCCGGTCACAGTCCCGATAATCTGAAGATCAAAGCGGTGGCTTCGGTTTTTCAGGGTGATAAGCAGGTCTACATACATGCCGAGACGCCCAAAGCCATCATAGAAAGTATTGAGTTCATGCAAAGTATCGGTATTGAAAAACCTGTGCTGGTGGCGGATTCTTCGGCCTTAGCGGTACTTGATTTTATCGTATCAGCCGATATACCGGTAATAGTCAGCACGATCCATGATTTACCACTGCGTCAGGACAGCCCCATAGAAGAACCTTATCAGGTGGCGGTGGCATTACAGCAAGCCGGTGTCTTAACGGCGATCACGTACCCCGGTTCCATGAGTTCACGCAACTTAGCTTTTACCGCTGGTACCACTGTCGCCCAGGGCCTTGATAAAGAAACTGCACTGCAGTTAATTACCTCAAATCCGGCGAAGATTTTAAAAATTGATAACCGTTACGGCAGCCTGGCAGTGAACAAAAGCGCCACATTCTTTATTACAACGGGTGATGCCCTGGATATGGCCGGACAGAATCTTCAGTCTGCGTACATTGATGGTCGCCGGATTGATTTATCGGGTAAACAACAAAAGCTTTATCAGCGTTATCATGATAAATACCAATTGGCTGACTAACTGATGCTATGCATTCATCACCCATTCACCGACCCCTATTTTAACCTGGCGGTGGATGAATATATTTTTAAAGAAATTGATGAAGATTGTTTTATGCTCTGGCGTAATGACAATGCCATTATTGTCGGCAAACACCAGAACACCCTGTCCGAAATTAATGTCGATTATGTTCAGGAAAAGGGCATCAAGGTGGTCAGACGTATGTCCGGTGGCGGCGCCGTCTATCATGATTTAGGCAACCTTAATTTCACCTTCACAAAGAACAGTGAACAAGGCGGTCAGGTAGACTTTCATCTCTACACCCAGCCAATTATTGATGTGCTCAAAGATCTGGGTGTTAATGCCGAGTTTCAGGGGCGCAATGATTTGGTTATCGACGGTAAGAAGTTTTCAGGCAATGCCGAATATATTTTTAAAAACAAGGTTCTGCATCATGGCACCATTTTGTTTTCTTCCCATATGCCCGATATCAG
>CAZWVE010000052.1:0-7768 GCA_964636925.1 uncultured Marinicella sp. | reverse complement strand
ACAAACAAGGCAGTCCGTCGTTGCGCAAATTTACCGATGCGATAAACAAAAGAATCTCTGGAGGCAGAAACCGGCCGGTGATCTAACCAGGCCTGCAAATCATCGGCAAATAAATCCATGTGGCGATAGCGACGATTTGGGTCTGATTGCAATGCCTGATAGAGGATCTTACGTAAATCACTGTCTTTAACACCTGATTTAAGCAATTTATTAATATGCTGATCATCATTTTGACAGGCGTTCAGTAAGCGGTTCTCACTTAACGGCGGTTCGCCGGTGATTAATTGCAAGCACACCGCGGCTAAAGAAAACACATCAGTACGTACGCTGATGGCTTCAGATTTTATCTGCTCCGGGGCCGCATAATTAGGGGTCAGTGCCAACAGGGTGGTTTTTTGCGGATCTTTGGGTTGATTGAGTAATTTGGCAATACCAAAATCCACCACTTTTAGCGTGTCACGGCTGTCCATGAGGATATTGGATGGTTTAATATCCCGGTGCACCACCAGATTCGTATGGGCATAGGCCACGGCCCGGGCTGCCTGAATCATTAATCGAACAATATCACGGGTTGAACAGCCTTTATCTGCCACATAACTATCGATGGTTTTGGCGTCTTCCACTAGTTCCATAACCATATAAGGAACACCCTCAAGACTATGCCCGCCATGATAAAGCTTAACTATATTGGGATGCGATAATCCTGCCAAAACTTTTTGTTCAATTTGAAAACGGTCACTTAAATGCGACAAATAGCCGGGGTGATTAAATAACTTAACGGCCACCGGTTTTTGTACCTCAGAGCCTATTTTTTCGGCGGCATAAACATCAGCAGTACCACCCTGATCAAGCGCCTGGGTCAACCGGTAGTCACCGACCTCCTGACCGACCTCGAAATGGCTGTGCTTCATGACCTGGCGATAACTGTCAATCGCCTGATCGAAATAGTGACTGGATTGTTGTCCGGCGCTGATTAAGGACAGCACCAAACTTTTGACCTGATCGTTGACATGTGGCAACCGATGCAATTCGGCAATGGCTTCTGACACCGACAAATCCGTTAAGTCGGCATAAATTTCATTGGCCTGTTGCCAGTATTTAATGTCCTGATCAACCATCTCGAATGTTCTCTTTATGAATAGCCAATGCCAGGGCCTTGGCTTGTTGCCAGCGTCTGATTACTTGTCTTTCTGATAAACCAATGACTTCACTGATTTCTCGATAGGTGAGCCCAAGCAAGACCTTTAATTGTAAGATTTCAAACAATTTATCATCAATACGTTCGATGCGTTTTAAAATCTGCTCCATCTCCATAACCCTGAAATTAAGCTGACTGTCACCAACACAATCCGACAGGCTCATGTCGGATTTAAGGTGTTGTCGTTTAGCGGTGGATTTAGCGCGGAGGTTATCAACTAAATAAGCGCGCATACTCAGGCACAAATAATGTAAGAAATGACGTTTATTTGTTAATTTCAGCTGTTCGGTATTCGCCACTTTTAAATAACATTCATGGGCCAACACGGTGGGCGTAATGGTTTGTCCCGGGGACAATTGTTTTAATTGATGACCCGCCAGTTGTTTTATTTCTGCATATAATAAGGCAAAGACCTCATCAACCAGGTCCTTGCGACCGGCTTTAATTTCAGTTAACAGCGCTGTTATGGCTTGATGGCGCATCGTTCGGTTGTCTTTGAGCAACCATTATTATACCAGTACAGCGACGGGTTCAAACAATCTCTAAAACAAATCATCATAATCAACCGGTTCTTGTTCATCCCTGGCGGGCGGCAAACGACCCACCATAAAGTACTCAAGCCGGCCACCGGCCGTGCCGGGCGGTAATAATTCTCCGGTATCGGCATCAATACGGGCCGAGACCACACCCGCAGGAATAATTCGTTCTTGTTCGGGCATGTCCGTCATTGCCACTTGCATATAATCTATCCAAATGGGCAAGGCCACCCGACCACCGACTTCACCACGACCCATGGGTGTCGGGGTATCAAACCCAACCCAAACATTGGTCACCACATCAGGATGATAACCGTTAAACCAGGCATCCATCTGATCATTGGTGGTACCGGTTTTACCGGCCAAATCACTGCGGCCGAGGCTTTTTGCACGGACACCAGTGCCACGCTCAATCACTTCTTGCATAAAAGAATCAATAATAAAGGCATTCTCAGCACTGATAACCCTGGGTGCTTTAACGGCATCAGGTTGAGAAACCACTTCAACCGCCGGTTTAGCGCTGTCATTTTCATTGGTTGCGTTATCATTGTTGATAACCAGCGGCACCGGCTTTTGTTCTGCCGTAGCCTCATCTTCCGGTCCGGATGGGTCATGGGCACAGGCATCACAAGCCAACATATCACGGTGCAAATACACCGGTAAGTCTTGTTGGTTATAAACGGCCTCGATGACATAGGGTTCAATCAAAAAACCACCATTGGCAAAAACCCCAAAAGCCCGATTCATGGATATAATCGGCACATTGGGACTACCCAGGGCAATGGACAAATCGCTGGGGACATCATCCGGATTAAAACCGAATTTCATGATATGTTGCCGGCCTTGTTGAATACCGATATGACGTAACACCCGAATCGATACCAGATTACGGGATTTGACAATTCCTTCTCTCAATCGGGTTGGACCAAAGATTTTCTCGCTGTAATTTTCCGGTCGCCAGGCACGCTCTAATTTATCATCTTCAAATACGATTGGTGCATCATTAATCATACTCGCGGCATTGAGGCCATTTTCTAAAGCGGCCGAATAAATAATCGGTTTAAAGCCCGAGCCCGGTTGCCGTTTCGCCTGCGTGACGCGATTAAATTTACTGATTTGATAATCATAACCCCCGACCAGGGCATAAATTTGACCATTTTTTGGGTTGCTACTTATCAGAGCCCCCTGTACATTCGGAATCTGGCTTAAGGTAAATTCACCCTCATCGTCTCGTGCCACCATCACCACGTCACCAACTTTGACCACTTCCGTCATGTTCTTCGGCTTATTGCCCACCCGATAATTGTCCACAAAAGGCGCAGCCCAATCACTGTCTTCAAAAGACAACAAAATATCCTGTCCATCACCCAGGCGTGCCTGCGCTTCTTGCACATCAACCATTAATATTAAAGCCGCTTGTAAACCCGCAGGTTTTGGAAACTCATTTAATTGTTCGGTTAATGCCGGTAAATCCTGCATCGCTTCATCATCAAAATGCTGCACCGGGCCTCGGTAACCGTGACGCCTATCATAGGCATGCAGCCCTTCCTGCACGGCACTTTGCGCAGCGGCCTGTAAGCGACTGTCTATGGTTGTCACCACCCGATAGCCGTCAGTGTAAGCATCATCACCAAAACGTGCCACCATGTCACTGCGCACCATTTCCGCCACCCACGGCGCAGATACTTCCACCTCCGGTTCATGGATACGGGCTTCATCGGGTTCATTGACCGCTTGTTCAAATTCTTGTTGGCTGATGAAATCAAGTTCACGCATGCGCGTCAACACGTAGTTGCGGCGTTGCAATGCCCGCTCAGGACTGGTAATGGGATTAATACGTGAAGGTGCCTTGGGCGGCGCGGCCAACATCGCCATCTGCGCCAAGGTCAGCTGATCCAGGGTTTTGCCATAATAAACATCTGCCGCAGCAGCCACTCCGTAGGCCCGGTGTCCCAATAAAATTTTATTTAAATACAATTCTAAAATTTCATCTTTACTAATGGTACGCTCCAGCTTAACCGACAAAAACAATTCCTTTATTTTTCGACTCCAGGTTTGATCCAAAGACAAAAATACATTACGGGTTAATTGCTGGGTAATGGTACTGCCGCCACTTTGTTTTTCACCGGTGGTCACAATCTCCCACATGGCACGCATAATGCCTTTAATGTCAAAACCGTGATGATCATAAAAATTGGCATCCTCGGCGGCAATGTAGGCTTGCTTCAGATGTTCGGGCACGTCCTCAATGGCCACCGGAATACGTCGTTTGGTGCCAAATACTGCCATCAGTTTTTCATCCTGGCTGTACACCCGCAGTGGTACTTGCAGACGATACTCTTTAATGGATTCAACCGACGGTAACTCCGGCTCAAAATATTTATACATCCCATAGACTGCGATAATCCCTAATAACAAACAAACCAATCCAAGCTTGGTTAAAAACCACAGTACTTTAAGCGCTTTATGCATATTTTTTATCCTTAATACGAGATCATGGTTTGTAATTACGGTGCCACATTATACAATGAATAAACACTGCAACAGGCTTTGACCTAATCTGAGGACAAAAAATTTCATGAAATCCACAAAACACATTGTTATTGTCGAAGATGAAGCTGATTTATTGGCCAATTACCAGGCTGCTTTAAACCAACATGGTTATCAAGTGACCGGCTTAAGCAGTCGACCCCAGGCCGAAACATTCTTTCAGCAACACAGACCGGATCTGGTTATTTTAGATATCGGTTTAGAAGACGAACCGGATGCGGGTTTTGATCTTTGTCGTAACCTGCGACAACAATCTGAGACCTTACCCATACTAAGTTTAACGGCACGTGATCAGGAGGTGGATGTGGTATCAGGATTACGTCTGGGCGCCGATGATTATCTCAGCAAAGACATCTCAATGCCACATTTACTGGCACGTGTGGCGGGCCTTTTTCGCCGCAGTGAATTAAGCGACAGTACTCTGCAACATAAACAGTGGCAACAAGGACCATTAACGGTGTTAACCGATAATTTACAGGTACAATGGCATAAACAGACCGTACCATTGACTGTTACTGAATTTTGGATGGTGCAATCACTGGCGCGCTACCCGGGACAGGTTAAAACCCGGGATCAGCTGATGCAAGACGCCAACATTTATGTGGACGAAGGCACCGTGACATCACATGTAAAACGCATTCGTAAAAAATTTATGTCTCTGGATGCTGATTTTGATTGTATTGAAACCGTTCATGGCATGGGCTATCGCTGGCAACCATGAAGCTTAAATGGCAGATCGGCACCATCGCCCTACTGAGCCTCAGCTTTCCAGTCTTAATGTGGCTAACCCTGTCACACTTAAATCACAGTTACCAACAAAATTTACTAACTGCCGGTCAGCAACAGGCAAAACTAATTGCCAACAGTATCGAACAATACATGTCCGATTATGGCAATCCTTTCATCGGACTGGTGGCACAGCCATTACCTTCACCGGTTCGGCTAAACGACTTGTCCGAAGAATGGCAGGCCGTATCGCTTTACACACCTGATGATCAGTTGCGTTTTAAACTGGCACGACATCAACAGCAGCTCTATTTGTGGGTGTCGGTCAACGATTCATCGCGCCTGACAGAACCGCAACAAGACCGCCTGACAATCGCATATGGCGATAGCGACAATATCACGGTTAAACATATTAACCGACAAGCCGAGGGCACAGTCAACAACAGCCTCATCAACCCGCTTAAGGCATATTGGCACGAAACTGCCGACGGCTATTCAGTGGCCATTGAATTGCCGGACAGACACTTTAATCGCCTGGGGATTGTCGCCACAGATACCAATCATGCCTTACAAGTAAAACATTATGGCCATTACACAAACAACAATATTCAACTAAAAGCGCTCTTTACCACCGATCAGCAGTGGCTCAAACGCCTCAGCCAAATTACCCCCGACAATGCCCGATTAATGCTGACAGATGATCACAACCGACACTATTACGACATCAATAAAATCACAGAAAAACCGAACAACAGGGACTGGCTGACCAATGTGCTTTATCCGCTTATTTTTGCCACCAAAAGCAACGGTGCAGAACATAACCTTGACCAGCAAATGATTCATCAACCTTTTCAGGGTATACAGATGACGTTAACATTAGCCCATCCGCCTGCTCACCGCAGCTTGATCCGTACCTTTATCCAAACCATCGGCTGGTTATTTGCAATTGCCTTATTATTGTTGTTGCTGTTTTTAAGTTATGCGGTTTTATTGGCCTGGCGAATTCGTCGCTTAAGTCGCCAATTGCGCCATGTGTTGGACGATACCGGTACCATTCATAAACAACTGCCTTCCATGAAAGCCGGCGATGAGGTGGGTGATTTATCCCGGGATTTGTACCAGCTTTTGGCTCAGATAGATCAATACACTGACTACTTAAAACAACTTGGCAGTCGCTTAAGTCATGAAATGAAAACGCCCATCGGCATCATTCAGTCATCGCTGGATAATGTCAGCCACAGCACACTGACCACTGCACAACAAGACTTTATTGAGCGCGCCAGACGCGCCAATCATCGCCTTAAGTTCATACTGAATCAACTCAGTTCATTAAGTCAGCTGCAACAAGCGATTAACGACAATGAGCGCCATCTGTTTGATTTAAACGCCTTACTCAGCGAACTGCTGCCGGCCTATCAGAACGCGCACCATGACATCCACTATCAGGGCCCTAACCACGTTGTCATGATTAACGGCAATAGCGATTTAATGGCACAATTGCTGGATAAAGTCATTGAAAATGCCTTCGATTTTAGTCCCAAAGACTGTCCGGTCAACGTCCAATTAACAGTAGATAAGATCCAACAAACTTACCGCCTCGTTGTTATTAACCAGGGACCGACCATTGCTCCTGAAAAACGTCAAAAAGTATTCGACTCATTGCACAGCTATCGCACCCAACAAAGTGGTCAGGGCCATTTGGGTATTGGTTTATACGTCGCCAAATTAATTGCCAATTTTCACCGCGCCGATATCCGTATTGATAACCACCAACAGCCTGATGGTGTGGTCGTCACCGTCACCGGAACCTATCAAACCGAAGTCAAAGCCAATAAATAAGCTCAAAACCTATCCAAAAAAATCAAGCTAATCTAAGCAATGATTGATAGAATAAGCGGGATTTTCACTCATTTAATTCGCTGAAAACAGATGCCATGACCAAACATATTCCTAATTTCTTAACCATTCTCAGGGTCTTATTGATACCGGTCATGATTTTGTTTTTTTATTTGCCCTATGAATGGTCACGGTTTGTCGCCTGTTGGGTATTTGTTCTGGCCGGCATCACCGATTTTTTTGACGGCTATATTGCCCGAAAATATAATGTATCTTCTAAATTAGGCGCTTTTTTAGATCCGGTCGCTGATAAACTCACCGTCACCACGGCATTGGTTGTTCTGCTTCAGGATCACCCGACGATTTTAATGATGATTGCCACTGCCATCATAATTGGACGCGAGATAACCATCTCAGCCCTGCGCGAATGGATGGCCGAACTCGGCTCACGCAGTGCCGTCAATGTCGCCATGGTCGGAAAAATAAAAACCGTATTCCAAATGACCGCCATCGGCTTTTTACTCTATGAAGCGGATTTTTGGTTTATCCCGGTGCAACAAATCGGCTTGGCATTACTCTACATTGCTGCCGCACTGACGTTATATTCCATGGTGGTGTACTTACGTGCCGCCTGGCCGTTGATGCGCGAATAAATCATAATCAGAAGGCTGCGCAAACACACAGGACCACAGAGCCGGATATGTCAGTTTAAGCACAGTCATCCTGTTTTTGCATAGCAAGCACGAATAACGCAAGCGTCGTTAAGAGCGTACGCTAAAAATGAAAATCAATACACCGCAAGAACATACTTTTTTTAAAAAATGGATTGACAATAAAAACATTGCAGCTAAAATAGCCAACCTCAATGCGGGAATAGCTCAGCGGTAGAGCACAACCTTGCCAAGGTTGGGGTCGGGAGTTC
>CAZWVE010000051.1:0-7794 GCA_964636925.1 uncultured Marinicella sp. | reverse complement strand
AGGTACACTGAAATAGACCAGCGAATCATTCGATTTTAAAGCGTTCAAATCATAATCGACCAGATAATTGACCAGAGTTTTGGTTTGAATTAAATGATGGGCCACTGAGTTTAATGACAAATGCGCTAAGTCATCATTGTGTGTATGGTAATTAAAATGATTGTCTATAAAAGCTAAATTATAGGCAATGATACCCCGCTCTTTAAAAGGCGTGACATCGGTGTCATTGGGCATTTTGGCATAAATTTCAGCATCTAAGGAGCTGCTGACCGGCATCGGTACTGCCGCCTTTTGATAAGCGCTTATTAAGCCGCGGTTACCTGTGTTACTTTCCGGTAATAAAATGGCCGGGCCACTGCTGCCGCGGGCTTCCAGGTTTATAATAACGCCGATATCATGGTATCTAAGCTGCTCATCAATAAACGCATGGGCACCCAGCAAGCCAAGCTCTTCACCGTCGGTTATTAACAGCATCAGTTTATTTTGCGCTGATGGATTTTGTTGAATGACGGTTTTAAATACTTCTAAAGCCACGGCCACACCGGCGGCATCGTCGGCTGCACCGGTCCCGGAAAAGCGTGCGGCATCATAATGTGCCATCAGCATCACGGCCGGTGCATCCGCCTGTTGCCCAGGATACTGAATAATGTAATTGGTCACGGCAGCGGCTTTCCGGTTATGGCGATTATAGTAATGGGATTGGTGGCGATTAATTTGTACTTTGGGGTTATTAAGTTGTTCAATATGTCGTTCAATATAGCGGCCTGAAACCCGATGGGTGTCATGGCCCACGGCATGGGGGTATTCGGTTATTTTTTCGATGTGTTTAAGAATGCTGGATATCATCACTGAATCATAAATCAGATTGGGCGGGGTTTTTGAGGGATAGCTGAGTTCATAGCCGCCGCGAATCACCAGAAGAATCAGGGCCATTACTAAAGTATTCTTAATTAAACGCATCATGTTATTCCAAATTGAGCTTATTGTCTCAATATACGGGCCCCCAAATGATTTAATTTTTCTTCAATGGCTTCATAGCCACGGTCTATATAATGAATATCATGCACTTCGGTTTCACCTTCAGCCGCCAGTCCGGCAATCACCAAAGACGCGGATGCTCGTAAATCGGTGGCTGTGACCGGTGCGCCGCTCAGTTTTTTAACGCCGGTAATAATGGCCTGGTTGCCTTCCACTGTAATTTTAGCACCCATGCGGTTTAATTCATCGACGTGCATAAAACGGTTTTCAAACAGTGTTTCAGTGATGACGCTGGTACCGTCAGCGATGGCATTTAAGGCACAAAATTGAGCTTGCATGTCGGTTGGAAAGGCCGGGTGGGGCGCGGTTCTGATGTCTACCGGTTGGGGGCGTTGTTCATGCATATTAAGCGTAATGGTGTCTTTTGTGGTTGTGATCTCCGCACCCGCCTCTGTGAGTTTTAATAACACCGCATCCAGATCATCCGGTTGTGTGTGGGTGATGGTGATGTCACCACCGGTCATCGCCGCAGCCACCAAAAAGCTACCAATTTCAATGCGATCGGGTAATACATGATGCGCCACGCCACGAAGTTTATCAACACCCTGAACGCGGATTTTGGAACTGCCCAGACCTTCAATTTTTGCACCCATGGCAATCAGATACCGTCCTAAATCAACAACCTCAGGTTCAATGGCCGCATTTTCAATGAGTGATTCGCCCTGCGCTAAGCAGGCTGCCATTAAAATATTCTCGGTGCCGGTGACGGTCACTTTGTCCAAAATAATTCGGGCACCTTGTAAGCGTTGACAGTGGGCATTAATGTAGCCGTCACTGACTTCAATATCAGCACCCATGGCTTTTAACCCTTTGAGATGTAAGTCCACCGGTCGCGCACCAATTTGACAGCCCCCGGGTAAAGACACTTTGGCCTGGCCGTAACGGGCCAGTAAAGGCCCCAGTGCGAGAATGCTGGCGCGCATGGTACGCACAATATCATAGGGTGCGGTATGGTTGTGCAGATAGTCGGTATTAATATAAATATCCGAATGGGCACCGACAGTGAGCTCGGCCCCCATGTAAGCCAGCAGTTCATTCATGGTGGTGACATCGTGCAAATGCGGTACATTCTGAATGTGTGAATGACCTTCTGCCAATAAAGTGGCCGTTAAAATAGGCAAAACCGCATTCTTGGCACCGGATGCTTTGATTTGACCGGACAGTTTACGGCCGCCGTTAATAATGATTTTATTGCTCATGATTGGGACTGTTGGTACTCATCAGGGGTCATGGCTTGAATACTCATGGCATGAATTTCATTGCCCATGACTGAGCCCAGTGCTTGATGTATGTGACGGTGCCGTTTAATTTTATTCAGGCCCTCAAACAGGGGCGAAACAATGGTGGCGGCGTAATGTCGCATATCATCACTGTGAACATGAATATAATGACATTCAATGTGTGCTTTGATTTTATCTTCGATTGCTTTTGGTTCCATCTTAATCAATTGTTTGTTTCTACCCGGGGCATTATCTTTTATAATGACCGGTTTATAAAGACATCATGCGCATTTTGCGCGAATATTTCATGGCTTAATGGATTGTTTTGTTCATGAAGGCCGTATTATTGGTTTATTCGGGCTGATTAAATTTGATACGCCTATCGAGAGCTTTAATTTATGTTAATACCTTCAGGATATCTGGTTGTTGGACTGATACTGCTTATTTTTGCAGCGGATAAATTTATTCTTGGTGCTGCTGCACTGGCCAAACATTTGGGTGTTTCTACCATGTTGGTGGGGTTGATTGTGGTGGGCTTTGGTACTTCCGCACCGGAAATGGTGGTTTCAGCCATAGCGTCATTCAAAGGCAATTCAGGTTTGGCCATGGGTAATGCCATTGGCTCGAATATCACCAACATTGCTTTGGTTTTGGGCGTTGGTTTACTGATTACACCGATGCAGGTTAAATCGAAAGTCATCAAAAGGGAGATGCCCATTCTGTTAATGGTGTGTTTGCTGGCTTTGTTTTTATTATTAGATTTATCGCTGACCTTTATCGATGGCATTATCCTATTGGTGTCCATGCTTGGTGTGACCTTATTACTGGGTTTTCTTGGCATGAGCGAAAGCAAAGACAGCTACAGTGACGAGATTGAAAGTGAATATGATCTCAGCATTAAAATGTCTCACGCTGTTTTATTTCTGCTGTTTGGTGTGATCGTTTTGCCCCTGGCTTCACAGCTGATGGTGATTGGTGCCACTGACATTGCACAATATTTCGGGGTTTCTGATTTGGTCATTGGTTTAACCATCGTCGCTTTGGGTACGTCTTTACCGGAGTTGGCAGCCATTATTGCCAGTGCTGCAAAAAAAGAGCATGATTTGGCCATCGGTAATATTGTTGGTTCCAATATTTTTAATTTGCTGGGAGTCATTGGTATTTCAGGTGTCATCAATGATAATGAATTTTCCCGACGGTTTTTGATGTTTGATTATCTTTATATGGTAATTTTAACGGTGTTTTTATTCATCGTGTCGATTTATTTTGTGCTCAAGGACCGTTTTGTTTCCCGCGTCATTGGTGTTATTCTGGTGTTATTGTATACCGCTTATATAACCTGGTTATTTGTGAGTAAAGCCACATGAAAAGAACTGTCGACGCTAACAAGGCCATCACCCAGGCACAACAGGTGTTTGCCATAGAAAACCAGGCCATATTAGACTTGCAACAGCGGATTGGTGCAGATTTTGTGGCTGCCGTGGAAATGATTCTAAACGGCACCGGTCATGTGGTGGTGATTGGAATGGGTAAATCCGGTCATATTGCCGATAAAGTCTCGGCAACCCTGGCTTCCACAGGCACCCCGGCGTTTTTTGTTCACCCCGGTGAAGCCAGTCACGGTGATTTGGGTATGATTACCAATAATGATATTGTTCTTGCCATGTCAAATTCGGGTGAAACAGAAGAAGTGTTGGCGATTTTACCGGTGTTAAAACGTATGGGTGTCTCGCTCATCTCTATGACCGGAAAACCGCAGTCAACCCTGGCAAAAAATTCAGATATACACATTGATGTATCGGTTAATGAAGAAGCCTGCCCTTTGGGTTTGGCACCGACGGCAAGCACCACCGCGACCCTGGTTATGGGTGATGCACTGGCCATTACCCTGTTGGAATCGCGCGGTTTTACCAAAGAGGATTTTGCCCGATCACATCCGGCCGGTTCGCTGGGTAAGCGCTTATTACTGGGAATCAGTGACGTCATGCGTACCGGTGATGATATACCGAAAGTTTATGAAGACACTAACTTCAGTGAAGCGTTATTAATTATGACAGAGAAGGCACTGGGAATGGTGGCTGTGGTGAATAAAGACGACCGGGTTTGCGGCGTATTTACGGACGGCGATTTACGACGCTCTCTACCGAAAGTTGATCATTTTAAGAAACATGTTGTGGCTGAGTTTATGACACATAATCCGGTTACCATTAAAGCCGATAAAATGGCGGTTGAAGCCGCGCAATTGATGGAAACCCATAAAATTCATTCCTTACTGGTGGTTGATGCTGAAGGGCGGCTTACCGGTGCCTTAAATATCCACGATTTACTCAGAGCCGGAGTGGTGTAATGACGATAGAAGTTAACGATGCAATCATAGCGAAAGCCAAAAATATCCGTTTGGTTATCTTTGATGTTGACGGTGTACTTACCGATGGCGGATTGTATTTTACTGATGATGGGCGGGAAATGAAAAAATTTAACGTCAAAGACGGCCTGGGAATATCTTTATTGATAAAACATAATATAGAAGTGGCGGTGATTACCGGGCGAAATTCAGTGATTGTGGCCGATCGCATGCGTTCATTAGGAGTCAACCATGTTTACCAGGGGCGCTTAAATAAACTGGAAACTTATGAGAATCTCAAAGCTGCATTACAAATCGAAGATCAGCACGTCGCTTTTGTAGGTGATGATGTTATTGATATTCCCATAATGGACCGTTGTGGGTTGCCGGTGGCAGTGGCGGATGCCCACGATGCAGTGATTGCCAAAGCAGGATGGGTGCTGGGTAAAAAAGGTGGTGATGCGGCGGCACGACAGGTTTGTGATGTGTTACTGGCCAGTCATGGTATTGCGGTCAGTGGTTATGAGTTTACCGGGCGTCAATAAATGTCATTTAAACATAAACAACTGATAGGGTTACTTGTATTGGCATTGTTGTCAGTGGCAGTTTATCAGGGTTTCTATCAGGATAAACGTGATGCGGGTTATGAACCATTTACCAAAGGATATGCCTTAACTGATGTGGTGATGCGCTCCACCGATGACAGTGGTCAGGTGGTAACACGGTTACAATCACCCAATATGACCCATTATTTGGATAATGAACAAACCTGGATCAAACAACCAAAGGTTCAGTTATACACAGAAGACACAACCTGGGATTTACAGGCACCTGAGGCGATTTATCAACGCAACGAGCAGTCATTATACTTCCCCGAGACAGTCACAGTGGCCTCGAAACAGGCCCCTAAAATTACGATTGCGTCTTCTCAATTGCGTATTGACTTAATAAGCCGGGAAGGCACAACCCCGGCTGAAATCATGATGGTGCAAGATACCGGTTTTATGCAAGGCGTCGGCGCTCATATTTTATTTACCAGTAAACAAATCGAGATATTAAAGAATGTATATGCAGAATTTAAACCCCGCTAAATCACAATATTGGCTGATTGCTGGCTGGTTAATGCTGAGTTTTTCGGCCGTTGCCTTAGAAAGTGACCGTCAGCAAAAAATCACATTAGAGGGTGACGGTTGTGTCAGTAAACTCAATATCGGCCAAACCGAATGCCCCAAGGGCATGGTGATTCGACAGGGCAGTTTAAGAATCGAATCGGATTACGGATTAATTATCCATAAAGACAATCAAATTGCCACCGTCAAAATGACCGGCTCACCGGTTTACATGCAACAGCAAATGGATGATGGTACTAAGATGACGGTGCAGGCCAATCAAATTGATTTTGATTATGCAGCAGAAACCGCCTTTTTAAAGGGCGCGGTAAGAATTGAAAACAATATCGGTATCAGTACCGGTGAGGCCATGGAATTTAATTTAAAAACCCAGGAAATTAAAGCCGTTGGTGAACAAAACGAAAAATTTAGATTAGAAATCGACCCCAATAATGATTAAAGCCGACAATATTGTCAAAAAATACCATAAACGAACCATTATCGATGACGTTTCGTTAAGCTTGAAACAAGGCGAAGTGGTGGGCTTATTGGGGCCCAACGGTGCCGGTAAAACCACCTGCTTTTATATGGTGGTTGGGTTGGTTAATGCCGACAGTGGTCGCATCACCATTGATGATGTGGATGCCACCAATTATGGTATGCACCAGCGGGCGCGATTAGGGGTGGGTTATCTG
Organism: uncultured Marinicella sp.; assembly: GCA_964636925.1. GTDB lineage: Bacteria > Pseudomonadota > Gammaproteobacteria > Xanthomonadales > Marinicellaceae > Marinicella. The sequence goes on along the minus strand of CAZWVE010000051.1, from coordinate 1,388 downwards.
CCGCAGGAAGCCTCCATATTTCGCAAGCTGTCGGTAGAAGACAATTTGATGGCGGTGTTGCAGTTGCGTAAAGATTTAAACCGTAACCAACGTGAAAATCGCTGTATTGAGCTGTTAGAAGAACTTAATGTTGAACATGTTAAAAACCAATTGGGCATCAGTTTATCCGGTGGTGAGCGCAGACGCGTTGAAATCGCCCGCTCGTTGGCCATGGAACCTAAATATATTCTTTTGGATGAGCCTTTTGCGGGTGTTGATCCGGTGTCGGTGATTGATATACAAAAAATTGTTTATCATTTAAAAAATAAAGGTATCGGGGTACTCATCACCGACCATAATGTTCGTGAAACCCTGGGTATTTGTGATCGGGCCTATATTTTAAATGCCGGAAAAATGCTGGATGAAGGCAAGCCTGAACACATCATCGCCAATCCTGATGTCAGAAAAGTCTATTTGGGTCAGGATTTTTCCATGTGATGTTGGCTACGCTCAGGTGACACTGTAAAAGCTGGTAATGCCATTGAAATTCTTTGTGCTTTTAGGTATATTATTGATTATGTAGTGTTCAAAATACTACATTCAGGAGGTTACAGCAATTAAAACAAATTTTGCGTTGACGACTCAACACCCATCACAACCACAGGTTGCTTTTGGCTGTCAAAAAAACACCTCCTGCATTTCACGATTATCCTCTTATAACCAACCCTTGTGGCAGACATACGCTGTATTTTGGCGCGTATTTGTCATGGTTAGTCGTGCTCTATCAAAACCCAAAACATAATGAGGTATAAGATATGCAATTAGACATTACCGGTCACCAGCTGGAAGTGACTGAACCCATAAAAAACTACATTGATACAAAATTTGAACGCATTCGAAGACATTTTGACCAGGTATTAAGCGTTCATGTCATTTTAAGCGTCGAAAAAATCAGACACAAGTCAGAAGCCACCATGCATATTGGCGGTAAAGATTTTTTTGCCGAATCCACGGAAGACCATCTTTATAAATCCATCGATGCCATGGTCGACAAGCTGGATAAACAAATCAGGCGTCATAAAAGTAAATTGAATAATTACAATAACAAAGAAGCCATTGCCATAAATCGAGCACAATATTAAAGCATTGATGACAAATTGTGAGAAAATGGTCTAACATTCTGTTGGGCCATTTTTTTATTGACCGTATGAAATTTATTGATTTACTGGAAGAAGAAAATATAGTGCTGAATTATCATTTTATCAGCAAAAAACGGTTGTTTGAGCAGGTGGGACAGCTATTGGGTCATTCACGTTCAGAAGGCTTGTTTATTTATCACAGTTTGTTGGATCGTGAAAAATTAGGCAACACCTCTTTGGGCACCGGTGTCGCTTTGCCCCACGGTCGTT
>CAZWVE010000050.1:7587-7815 GCA_964636925.1 uncultured Marinicella sp. | reverse complement strand
CGGATATAATCTTGCAGTTAATATTTTTGGTCGCCAGTAAAAAACGAATCCTGTGCGAGTCAAATGCCTCTTTTTCTGAATATATTGTAATAATTGATCGACCACGTTCAATAGTTGACACCAGTTTTCTCCTTATCGGTTAAATGCAAAAAGGGTTTAAGGCAACATTGAAATTGCGAAAAACCCCTGCTGTTAGCAAAATTTGGCTTTAATCAGCACAAATTTATT
>CAZWVE010000050.1:0-7577 GCA_964636925.1 uncultured Marinicella sp. | reverse complement strand
ACCTTGAGTAAATAAGCCAAAAAGGTAAATAAAGCCACAAATAACAACACCCATGGCGCATACGACATTCGGATAAGTTGGGCCGGTTCGGAAGAATAGTCCAGGAAATTGACCAAATCCCGAACCAAATCTTTATAGGCCTGTTCACTCAGTTGACCTTCTTCAATGGTTTCAAAACCGATAAACTCCCGATGTTCGTTACCTTCTTCATCAGTATGGGCTTCAAACTTCGCGTCGCGTATTCCCTGCAACTCCCATAAAACATGCGGCATTGAGGTATTGGGAAAGGTCACATTATTCCAGCCACTGGGACGACTTGGGTCAACATAAAAATTAATCAAAAAGTTGTACAACCAGTCAACACCGCGCGCTTTGGCTATAACGGTTAAATCCGGAGGTGCTTTACCAAACCATTGTTCACCCTGTTCTTTGGTCATGGTGTTGGTCATTTTATCGACAAATTTGGCATCTGTTAACACCAGCGATGTCATCATCTCATCTTCTGTTAAGCCCAAATCTTCGGCCACACGGTTATAACGCTGATACTCCATTGAGTGACAACCCAGACAATAGTTCATATAAGTCTTGGCACCTTTTTGTAACGATGATTGAGATCGAATGTTGGTTTGTGCCTGTTCGCCGATATAGGCATCACCGGCTGCAGTGGCCAGCGATGCAAGGGTTAAGCACAACACGGTTAAAAGTATTTTTTTCATCATTTTTCTATCCTCTCAGGGACTTCGTGATAGGTCTCGTTACGGCTGTAAAAGAACAGCCATACAAAATAGAAGAAATAAAAGCCGGTCAAAATTTGCGCCATCATCTTCTGTAATTCACTGCCTGACTGCATTCCCAGCCAACCCAGCACCACAAAAGCAACTGCAAACAGACTTAACATCATTTTATAAGGCCAACGTCGGTAGCGGATGGATTTAACCGGTGAACGGTCTAACCAGGGCAAAAAGAACAACACGACAATGGCTAACGCCATAATTAAGGCGCCCATCTGCATATCAGGTACGGCCCGTAACATGGCGTAAAATGGTGTGAAGTACCACACCGGTTTAATGTGATCCGGTGTTGATGATGGATCAGCCGGCACATAGTTATCATGCTCTAAAAACAGACCACCCATATCAGGTTTCACAAAAACGATAAATAAGAAGATTAATAAAAACATTCCGACACCGAAAATATCTTTAACGGTGTAATACGGATGAAACGGAATGCCGTCTTTCGGGACACCGTTCTCATCTTTATGCTTTTTAATATCGACGCCTTCGGGGTTATTGGAACCAACAGTATGTAAAGCGGCTAAATGCAACACCACCAGCACCAGAATAACCAACGGCAAAGCCACCACATGTAAGGCAAAGAATCGATTTAATGTGGCATCGGAAATCAGGTAATCACCGCGCACCCACTCAACCAGGGCATCTCCGAACCAGGGTACGGCAGCAAATAGTTGGGTAATCACTTTGGCACCCCAATAAGACATATTACCCCACGGTAACACGTAACCTAAAAAGGCTTCTGCCATCAGCGCCAGATAGATAATCATGCCAAAAACCCAGATTAATTCACGGGGTTTTTTATAGGAACCGTAGAGCAACCCACGAAACATATGCAGATAAATAACCACAAAAAATGCCGATGCACCGGTGGTATGCAGATAACGAATGAGCCAGCCCCAGGGGACGTCGCGCATAATGTATTCTACCATGCCGAAAGCTTGCGCAGCATCCGGCTTATAATGCATAGTCAGCCAAATACCGGTAACAATCTGATTCACCAGAACCAATAGGGCCAACGATCCGAAGAAGTACCAGAAATTAAAGTTTTTCGGTGCATAATATTCGGACAAATGGTCTTTATAAAATTGAGTCACGGGCAAGCGTTGGTTAAACCAATCCATGAGGCCGTTACTGCTTTTTGTTCTTGAACTTGCTATTTTACCCATTAGGCTGTGCCTCCATCAGTACCGATTTCGATGATATTCTCATCCAAAAATGTATAAGGCGGGATGTCCAGATTTCGACTGGCCGGCGAACCTTTATAAACCCGACCGGAAATATCAAACCGTGAGTTATGACAAGGACAGTAAAAACCACCTTGCCACTCGCTGTCAAAAGACTGCGGCACGAGATCAGGATAGTATTTCGGCGAACAACCCAGGTGCGTACAAATACCAATCACAACCAACAGATTTTTACGTTTGGCACGGAATTTACTGTCGATAAATTCAGGTTGAATACTGGTTTCATCATCCGGATCTTTTAAACGATCATCCAATGAATCTAACACCGACGTTTGTTTTTCAGTTCTGTTGACGATAAAAACCGGTTGACCACGCCACAGGACATTAATCATTTGTCCCGGCTCAATCTTGGAAATATCTGTTTTAACCGGACTGCCGGCCGCTTTGGCCCGTTCCGATGGCAGCCATGATTTAATAAAAGGCACGGCAGCAAATCCGGCACCGATGGCGCCAACTGCGGAGGTTCCAATTAATAAATTACGGCGGCTTTTGTTGACATTATCAGTCATTGAATTAACCCCTAATGTGATAAAACCCAACAAACCCAACCGCCATGGCCGGGCCCATGAGTCAAAAGATAGCTTATAAACCCGCGCAATTTTACAAGATTTTAATGTTTTTTCATAGCCATACGAGGAGATAATCCTGATATTTCAGGCTTATATCAACGATTTTTCTGTTAAATCATATCCATTATCAGTTGCGGTGTTATTTTTTGTCGGGCGCATGATGGATGAAGCGTAAAACACCTAATCCCATGGGTTTTTAGCATGGTATTGCCAGGCCTTTTCACTGAAAACCTTATGCCGTGACAGTTTTTTTTATGGCGCGGCCGGATCCCTAACCCTGTACTAATCTTCACGTCCGGTCGATGAATTCTTAAGCAAAGCCAACAGTTGGCTTCTGGCTTCCTGTAAAATGGAATCTCGGTCTAACTGCTTAACAATTTTTTGTGCCACTTTCTTCGGCCCGTCATCACCCCAGGAGTAACCTGATTTAAAATAATGGGTGGCAATTTGACCCACTAAATAAGTGGCGTAATAAGCCAACGAACCTTGTGCCACAGCGGTCACCGAAGTGGATAATCCAACGCTCACCGTTTTCAGTGCCGAGGACAATAAGTTAACACCCCACACGGCACCCATTAACACTGCCAATTGCGCCATGATGGTGGCAGCCAGCCGGGTAGCTTCAGCACGCCCCATGGGCAGTCCATACAATTTTGATAATTGTCTGACCATGGCGACATCAACGCCGGCAGCCACCAGTAAATCAGCCACCGGTATAGGATTAAATGCCACACCCACGGCTTTGGCCATGCTGTGGATTCGAATAATCTTATCGGCAGCCTGGCTGCGTGCCGCAACGATTTTTTCGGCAATCTGATCACTCACTTGCCCGGCAAATAAACTGGCGTTAATGGCAGTCAGCGCTTTACCTTCTTTATCCAACAATTGCCATAAGGCTTGTTTCAGCTGAGCTATATCAGGCGGCTGTTGACGAAAACTTATGCGCTCTTCACCATGCGCGTTGCTTGTTATCACTTTAATCGGTCGCGGATCAGCGCTGGCGGTGACCACTGCATGACATAAACCGGATAATTTCTGTTCCACGGAAGCTTTTAATTGCGTCAGTTCATCTTCCGCATATAAATCAGCTTTATTAATGACGGCAATTACCAGTCGATGCGGATTACTGATGACTTGTAACTGCTGTCGCTCAGACTCACTGACATCGCCATCCAAAACAAACAGCATCACATCAGCCAATTGCGCGGCATCGCGTGCCAATTGTTCACGTGCCTCGCCACCCAATTCATCGGTACCGGGGGTATCGATAAGAACCATGGCCTGTTGACGCTGGGTTGACCAATCCATGGGATGGCTGTGTTTGGTTTCACCATGTAAGGGACTGACGGAAAAATAATCAGTTCCCGATAAAGCATTTAACACGGATGATTTTCCGGTGCTGACTTTACCAAATGCAACGATGTGGACGGCGCTGTTGTCAAGCTTTTCAATGAGACGTTCAAGCTGTTTATACTCCACCGCCAATTGGCTACGTACCGCAGGCGGTATGCGCTTGTCGTTCAACAGTTTGCGCAAACTGTCGGCAGCCTGCTGCTCGGGATTCGGCGACTGACTTTCAGTGTCAGTGCTGTCTTTATTCCGGGCTTTCGGTGGGTTAATTGTGTCGGCTTGATTTTCCGGCTTTGACGGCGAGCGCCATCTGTGCCAGATTTTTTGCCATTTTTTCAGAAGATCCAAGTAAGTTGTCCTCAAATAGTTGTTTGGTTTTTTCGCTGTCTAAGCGTCCGGTTTCGTTAATGGTGATGAGTACCGCACGACCCAGGGCATTAAAAATAAGGCCATATGCCACGGCATGCAACAGACCGCCGGTAACGGTACCCAAACCCGGAAAAGATTTCAGGGCATTGCCTGAAACCGCCAGCACCATTGAAGTGGATGTTTTCAGTTTACTGCCGGCAGCGCGTAAAATATCATCGACCTGCAACTGCTTGATGGGTACCTGATAAATATGACACAGTTCTTTCAGCATCTGGCTGCCGATGGCGCCTTGAATAATAATATCAGAACCCGGTGCAATGGATGCCATGGCACCGACCATGGCGCGTTTACTGTGGCGTTCAATAACACGCATGGCCATTTCTTTATTATGTTCTGCCGTACTCTGGGTCAAGTGTTGCTCAGCCCGCATTAAAAAGCCGGCATCCCGAAAACGATGCAGTTGCTCACTGTCTGCTGTCACCACCCGCTGCACAGCTTCTATTAAAGGGCCTACATCGGGTTCCCGGGCAATCTCTTCAGTAAATTCAAAACCATCAGGATCTTGCTTAACGACGGTTTCATAGCCACCGCTGGAGATTGCCACCACCGGATAACGGTGGTTAATTTTTTTAGCAATGGCTTCTTTAATCTGTGCCAATGCACTGTCATTAAAACGATCAGATTTATTCAATGCAATCACCATAGGTTTGCGCCATTCACGCAATGATTCAAACAGTGCCATTTCGGTACGGGTAAAATCGCTGTTGAGCATAAACACCACCAGATGAGCCCGCTGACTCTCGGCCAATGCCAGTTGCGCCAGTTGCGCCTGGTCAATGGCATCAAAGCCCGGTAAATCCGTGATTTCCAAATCTCCGTGTTGATACCGCAGTACTTCTAATGTGGTACCTTTAATGACATCAATTTCAGTATGGGCTTCAGGAATAAGGGCTTGGACAAAGGACGATTTACCACTTGAAGCACTGCCAAAAAGACTGATATAAAATCGCCTGTCCTCTCGGCGGCGGTTTAATTCTTCCAGTTCATTCTGTGCAGCGGTGGTATCAATGCCCCGTTCTTGCGCTGCTGACAGAGCATGGCTTAAACCGGCCTCATCGACAATGTCTGGTTTTTCATGCGGCTGTTTATCCGGTCGTGTCCATTTGAACCACAACCACAGCGGCAAGGTCGCCACCACCATAATCGCCATACCATACAGCAACCAGAACCACAGAGGTGCCTGCTGTAAGTAATGCCAAATACTGAGCAGTTTTTCAGCCAACAGTAACAGCAACAACAACAAAAGTAAGCCAAGCAATAACAAGCCACCGGCCAACAACGATTTGGAATTTAATTTCATGCCTTTATTATAGTACCACCTGATGTCAAGTAGAAACTGCCATGAGTCATGATGAGAAGACTTTGTCTGAATCTTGAATCAAGTTAACACGTCTAAAATGTCAGTAGAAAGATTAATGTCAGGGCTTCTATCAACCTTTTTGCTTGAATTTTACCAGGCACGACCCATTTCTTGGGATACCTCAACATTCCCTTTACCATGAAAGAATCCATGCACAATTATCGCGGTACCACCATTGTCAGTTACCGCAACGATCAACAAGTGGTTATCGGTGGTGATGGCCAGGTCACGCTGGGCAACACCATTATGAAATCCAATGCCCGTAAAATTCGCCGACTGTATAACAACACCGTGTTGGCGGGATTTGCCGGCGCCACCGCCGATGCTTTTACTTTATTTGAAGTATTTGAAGGCAAACTGGAAAAACATTCAGGCCATCTGGTGCGATCGGCCGTGGAAATGGCCAAGGAATGGCGAACCGATCGTCGCCTGGGCCGTTTAGAAGCACTCCTGGCCGTGGCCGATAAAACCACCTCTTTGATTATTTCCGGTAACGGCGATGTCATTGAGCCCGAACAGGGTTTAATAGCGATTGGCTCCGGCGGACCTTTTGCCCAGGCCGCCGCTCTGGCCATGATGAAAAACAGTGCAATACCGGCCGATCAACTGGTTAAAGATGCCTTAACCATCGCCGCCGATATTTGTATTTATACCAACCATAATCACACCATAGAAACATTAGAACTTTAAGGAACACCTATGTCGAATAATATGACACCCAGAGAAATCGTTCAGGAATTGGACAAACACATCATTGGTCAAAGCCAGGCGAAACGGGCAGTGGCCATTGCCTTACGAAATCGTTGGCGACGCATGCAATTAGACCCCAAATTAGCCCGCGAGATTACCCCGAAAAATATCTTAATGATTGGTCCCACCGGTGTTGGTAAAACTGAAATTGCCCGACGTCTGGCGGTGTTGGCGGATGCCCCGTTTATTAAAGTTGAATCCACCAAATTCACCGAAGTGGGCTATGTCGGCAAAGATGTTGAGTCCATCATCCGTGATCTGGTGGAAACTTCCATGAAACGTACCCGTGAAGCGGCCAAGCGTAAAGTGGTCAAAAGTGCCGAAGCCGCCGCTGAACAACGGATTTTAGATTACCTGTTGCCCCGGCGCAGTGATACAAACACCATTCCCGGCGAAACGGATGCCCCGCGCGATAACGCCACCCGCCAGAAGTTTTTAGAGCGCCTGCGCAACGGCGATTTAGAAGACAAAGAAATTGAAATTAAAGTCAGCCAATCGCTCGGGGTTGATATTATGGGCCCACCGGGCATGGAAGAAATGACCGATCAGCTGCAAAACATGTTTGAGAGCATGGGTCGTAAAAAGCAACAAACAAAAAAACTCACCATCAAAGCCGCACGCCCCATTTTGGTGGAAGAAGAAGCACAGAAGCTGATTAACGAAGAAGAAATCAAACACCAGGCGCTGCAAAATGCAGAACAAAACGGTATTGTGTTCCTGGATGAAATTGATAAAGTCGCCAAAGGCAGCGGTATCGGTGATTCCGGCCAGGTGTCACGTGAAGGCGTGCAACGCGATTTACTGCCTTTGATTGAAGGCACTGTGGTTAATACCAAATACGGCCAAATCAAAACCGATTATATATTGTTTGTCGCATCCGGTGCATTTCATCTGGCCAAACCTTCTGATTTAATTCCGGAGTTACAAGGTCGGTTACCTATTCGGGTGGAATTACGGGCTTTAACCAGCGAGGATTTTGCCCGCATTTTGACCGAACCCAAACATTCTTTAACAGAACAGTACAGAGCTTTGATTGGTACCGAAGATGTTGATTTAATCTTCACTGAAGACGGTATTCAAC
>CAZWVE010000049.1:732-7846 GCA_964636925.1 uncultured Marinicella sp. | reverse complement strand
TCGGATTGAAGCGGCTGATTGGTAACAATTTGATTGGGCACATCAATTAACGGCCCATTGATTTGATTCACTATAAACGGCGACAAACCCATCCAAGGATCAATATAACCAATCGAAAAATCATCAGCCCCGCCATAATATCGATTAAGATGCATCATCACCGCTTTATTCTCCGCCGCCTGCCCTGCGTTGGTTTCCTGTGTTTCAATCTGTTTATTCAGTGCCCTGAACCCTTGTCGAAGTTGCTTGTCAGCATCCGGACTGTAATCACCTAATTTAGACTGAAAACCATCACCGGCCACGCTTTCATCAACCCCCAATACCGTGGCATAAGTGGATCTGGCTGTTAACAGATTTTGTACGCTTTGCCGGTAATATCGTAATAACAACTGATCTGGTTTTTGAGCTTGTTGCTCACTTTCGACGGCTTTTGAATGTGCCTGCTCAGGCGCAACCCCGCTTGGACTGGAATTATCTGTCGTTGACTCACCTTGACAAGCTGTTAAACCTAAAACACACATTAAAATAATTAGCAGACGCATGGTTATTCCTGATTCTTAAAGCCATAGATAATAGTCCATCACCGTTTGTTAATCTATCATTTATTAATTTATAACAACAAGATTATTTCATTATTGTTAATCGTTCTCATTATCACTATAATTCGCAACCTCTTAAAATTTATAAATTAAATACCATGAATCAAAGACATTACATGTCAGTATTGTTGGCTTTGGTCGCAGGATCAGCAGCTGCAGAAGACGTAACAACCGCGAGTCAAAGCATCAAACTGGATCCGGTGGTTATCATCGGATCATCAGAAGACGCCCAGGAAGTGACCGGTTCGGCACATGTTCTGGATGAGACTGATTTTGAAAAATTCAAAAACACCGACATCCAGAAAGTATTACGACAAGTACCCGGCGTATCCATTCAAGTAGAAGACGGTTACGGCTTAAGACCCAACATCAGTATTCGTGGCGTTGTCACCGAACGCAGTGGTCGAATTACTTTATTAGAAGACAATGTCTTAATCGCACCAGCACCCTACTCCGCACCCTCAGCTTATTACTTTCCTACCACCGGCCGTATGAATGGTATTGAAATACTCAAAGGCCCGGCAGCCATTACCCAAGGCCCTTACACCATTGGTGGTGCCATAAACATGATTTCGACACCCATCCCCAATGATACCGCTGGACGCTTAAGCTTTGAGTACGGCGAAGACGCCGCATGGCGTTTACATGGCCATTATGGAGATTCTTTTGAAAACTTTGGTTATTTGGTTGAGACGCATAATTGGCAATCTGACGGTTTTCAAACCATTGATCGCAGTGATACCGATACCGGTTTGGATAAAGACGATTATATGGTTAAACTGCGTTTTAATAACTCACCCCAAGCCGGTGGCATTTACCAACAATTTGATTTAAAACTCCAATCAGCCGATGAATCATCCAATCAATCTTACTTGGGTTTAACCGATGATGATTATAAGGCAAACCCTTATCGACGTTACGGATTGACTGAATTAGATAACATTAAAACAGATCACGAGCAAGTGATTGCCCGTTATTCTCTTGAGTTTAATGAAAATCTGGCTTTACGTGCCACTGCTTATAACAATGAACATGCCAGAAACTGGTTCAAAACCCAAGGTTTTGATGCAAATGGCAGTGCCAATGCCCAAGATTTCAGTGGCACCGGCTGGGGTTCAATTATCAACGCAGTAAACCGTGGCACTGATATCAACGGTTTAACGGCAGCCGACTTGCAGGCTATTTTGGATGGTGCAGATACCGCTGATGGCGCCATCCAAATTCGTGCCAACAACCGCGAATACGACTCACGCGGCATCCAACTTAATTTGGACTGGGGTACCACCATTGGTGATGCCAACCATCAATTTGAGTTTGGTTTACGCTGGCACGAAGATGAAGAAGACCGTTTACAGAGAAATTCAACCTACAGTCAAACTGACGGCCAGTTGTTGTTAAGTGATCTGGGCTTATTGGGCAATGCGGGTAATCGTATCCAACAAGCCGAAGCCTTGGCTTTACACATATATGACCGCATTGAAATCGGTCAATGGGTGTTTACACCGGGACTGCGTTACGAAAACATCGATCAAAAACGTATTCGCTATGAAACCCGCAGTGACCGCACAGATAATCCAGCTTCCAGAACCGCAGACAGTATTCGTGACATTCGCGAAAATAGTACTGAAGTGCTGTTACCAGGCGTTGGTGCTTTGTACAAATTTGGTAACGGATTCTCTCTGGTTGCCGGTATTCACAAGGGCTTTACGGCGCCGACCAACGCACCGGGTGTCAGAGAAGAAAAAGCCATTAATTATGAAGCCGGTTTACGTTTCAATAAGGGTTTGTTTCGCGCGGAAATGATTGGTTTCCACAGCAATTACGATAACCTCTTGGGTGTCTGTACCGTGTCCAGTGGCTCAAACTGTGAAATTGGCGATGCTTTTAATGGCGATGCTGCCAGCATTACCGGCTTAGAAGCAAACATCAACCACCAGTGGGACTTAGCCTCAGGATGGTCGGTACCGGTATTAGCCAGTTACACTTACATTGATGGCACCTTTGACAGTGACATTGCGGATACTGACTTCTTCGGCGATGTCAGTAAAGGCGACCCGTTACCCCAAATCCCTGAGAATCAACTTTATGCTGAAATCGGCTTAGTCAATAACAAATGGGCATTCTATCTATCAGGTAACTACATAGATGAAACTTGCACTCAGGCCTCTTGTGGCGAATTTGAGACCACTGACAGTGCTTTTTTTGTCGATCTATCAACACGTTTTCAAGCCACCAATAGGCTGTCTGTATTCGCCAAAATTGAAAATCTGAATGAAGAAGACGCCATTTTAGGCCGCTTACCCTATGGTGCAAGACCCTATCGCGGTCGCACCGCAGTGGTGGGCATGCAAATGGACTTTTAATCTGAATTTTGATAATAAACAGCCATGTTTATCATGGCTGTTTATTCATCGTGATGGCGCAATCATAATCTCAACGTACGAGAAGTGATTACTCTGTAATCAAAAAGCCGTTGTATTGATTATTGTTGAATGGTTCAATGCATATTGACTGTTGTGATTTGATGGCAAACTCATTGCGAAATTTAATGCGATTGCCATCCTCAAGTAAGGCTGTAATCAGGTAAAAACCACCTTGGTAAACACAGGCAGACACCACTGCGTTGCTGGTTTGCTTTGGGTTGATGAACAATTGGTTTTTATTCACTGCCACTTGTACTTGTTGCTGAGGTGCAAACTTATTTTTGTTGGATAAATCGAAAGATCCAATGGCGGTGTTTAAGCGACCATCTGCGGAGATGCGGCCGCTGACTAAATTGGCGTGATTTAAAAAGCGCACCACATCGGGATGTGCGGGCTTTTGATACAGATTTGTCGGGGTGTCCCATTGTAATAATTGACCGGATAACATCACACCCATCTGATCAGCCACAGCAAAAGCCTCCTCTAAACTGTGAGTTACCCACAACGCCGTTGAATGATCAGCACGCAACATTTGTTTCACTTCATGCACCAGTTCACTTTGCAAACCGGTTTCAACGCTTGAAAAAGGCTCATCCAATAAAATTAATTGCGGTTTAGGCGCCATCGCCCGAGCCAAGGCCACCCGCTGTCGTTGGCCACCGGATAGTTGATGCGGATAGCGGTGTTTAAATTCACTCAAACGACATAATTCCAAGACATCATCCACACGTTGATTTTGTTGTTGCTGGCTTTGGTTCTGTAAACCGAAAGAAATGTTTTTAGCCACGCTTAGGTGCGGAAACAAGGCCAGATCCTGAAACAGCATGCCCACATTACGCTGCTGGGGCGGCGTCATCTGCTGAGCACTGGCCACACAATGGTTGTTAATTTCTATACATCCTGAATCAGGCTGTTCAAAACCGGCAATAAGACGCAATAAGGTGCTTTTGCCGCAGCCGCTGGGTCCCAGCAAACACGCAATCTCACCTTGATTAACGGTTAACGACACATCACTCACAACCTGTCGATGATCGTAAGAAAAGGCAATGGATTGCAGTTTTAGTGTTTGATTAATCATAACTATTAATTATTGATGCGTTTATTTAACCACAACACCGGCAACAATCCGACCACTACAATACAAAGTGCCGGTAAGGCAGCATCTGCCAGGCGTTCATCCGATGCCAGTTCATAGGCTTTCACCGCCAAGGTATTAAAATTAAATGGTCGCAACACCAAGGTGGCGGGTAATTCTTTCAGTAAATCCACAAACACCAGCAACAGTGCCGTCAAAAGTCCGCTTTTTAACAGCGGCAAATGGATTTGTTTAAAAGTAACGATATTGCTTTTACCTGTTAATAAGCTGGCTTCATCCAGATGAGGTTTAATACCTTGATAAGCGGCATCAATGGGTTGCATGCCAACCGCCAGAAAACGAATTAAATAAGCAACCATCAAAGCCATGAAGCCGCCGCTAAAAATTAACACAGGTGCGCTGTTTGACCAGCCGGACGAAAGCCAGCGGAAACCGACATCTAACCAGCCAAACGCAATGGTAACTCCCACCGCAATCACGAGCCCAGGTACCGCGTAACCGAGTCCCAATGCCGTTATCAGACGTTTAATGCCAGCTTTTTTAGCATTTCTTTTTATATACATTAAAGTGACTGCCACCAAGACAATCAAAATGGCGGTTGCAGCGGCTAACAAAATACCATTAGCAGTTAGTTCAATAAACTCACCCAACCATTGGCTGAAGTTTGACTGACTAACCATAAAAATCAATAACAAGACCGGCAGAATAAACCCTAACAGCACCACTAAACCACACCAAAAGGAGGCCATCCACTTGGCAATTCCCGATAACTGAATCGGACGCGTGTTGACTTGACCGCCGTGAACCACATCATAGCGTGCGGATCCACGCAGGTTCTTTTCCAATACCATGATAACAACCACAAATAACAGCAAAATACCGGCAATTTGTGCTGCACCACCCAATGAACCCATACCGAACCACGCTTTTAAAATACCCGTGGTTAAGGTATTAACGCCAAAATAATCAACAGTGCCGTAATCAGCTAAGGTTTCCATCAAAACCAACGCCACACCACCAAACACAGCAGGCCGTGCCAAAGGTAAAGCAATTTGTGAAAAATAAGACCAGGTACTGCCGCCTGATAACTGATGAGCTTCCAGCAATTGCTTGGATTGTTGATTAAAAGCCGCGCGGCTCATTAAGTATACGTAGGGATATAAAACCACCGTCAGCACCATGATGGCACCACCCAATGAGCGGATATTGGGAAATAAATAGTCACCGTAAGACCAGCCCGTCACACCTCTCAAAGCGATTTGTAAAGGACCGGAAACATCCAAAAACCAAGTGTATGCATAAGCCACAATATAAGCCGGCATAGCCATGGGTAATATTAACAACCAGGTAAAATGACGACGTCCGGGAAAATCATGCACTGCCACCAACCAAGCACAACTAACACCCAGCAGTAAAGCACCCAAACCAACGCCGATAACCATTAACACTGAATGCAACAAATAGCTGCGCAAAACCGTGGTCACCAAATGCTGCCAAAGATCAGCCTCCGGTGTCAGCAATTGCAGCAATAATGCCAAAAACGGTAAACAGAATAAAGAGGCAATCAGCCACACAACGACATGCGTTGCATTAATTTTAACACCCCCCATGTCGGTGCTGATTTATTGTTCCTAGGGCCATTCAACACGATCCATAATTTTGACGGCTTCTGGCCCTAATTTTCCCAGTTCAGCCAAATTAATGGCATCTTTCTTAAATTGTCCCCAACCGGCCAATGCGGGATGAACCACAGTGTTGTCCCTGATGGGGTATTCACCATTGACATTGGCATACCAACTTTGAGACTCTTCATTCAGTAAAAACTCCATCAGCTGAACCGCATTATCCGGATTTTTCGCAGATTGGGTCAAAGCAATACCGGAAATATTGACGTGAGTGCCTCGGCCTTGTTGATTTGGCCAAAATACCTGAACTTGTTCCGCGGCTTTTACTTCTGCGTCATTTTCGGAGGACAACATCCCAAAGAGGTAATAGGTATTTGCCACGGCCACATCACAAACACCGGCCGCCAATGCTTTAATTTGATCTCGATCACCACCCACCGGTTTTCGAGCAAAATTCTTAACCAATCCAGCTGCCCACTGCTCAACCGCATCCACACCATCAGAAGCCACCATTGAGGCCACTAAGGATTGGTTATAAATATTACTGGAAGATCGGATACACACCCGCCCTCGCCACTTCTCATCTGCCAAATCCGCATAGGTTGATAAATCAGCCGGATTAACCCGATCCTTGGCATACATGATAGGTCGGGCTCGCAATGACAAACCGAACCAATGTCCTTCAGGGTCTCGGTAGGCAGCAGGAATTAATGTCTGCAACTGTTCACTGTCAACTGCCTGAGTCAATTGTAATGACTTGGCCCGATGTAAACGCCCGGCATCTACCGTAATCAAAACATCAGCAGGTGAAGCCACACCCTCAGCTTTTAAACGCTCAATTAGGGCATCGGCATTACCGGTGACTAAATTAACTTTAATACCTGTTTCAGTCTGAAAACGATCCAAGGCCGGTTTAATTAAGGCCTCTTTTCGCGCTGAATAAACATTCACTTCATGGCTGTTTTGTTGCTCACAACCGGACAACAAAAGCGACAATACCAGACTAAGCAATAGCAGAGAAACTAAGCGAGATTTATGCATAATATGGACCATTAAAAAGAATGCGCTATTTTAGTGATAATGATTATTGTTTGCAACGAATTGAGTATAATTTAACACTAACTAACGGTATTTTACTGCTTTTTACCCGATAATAGATATAACAGCCCCATACATTAATCATCAAAACATATACGAAATCACTCGATTAAATCTATTATGGCTGATAAGCCAGTGAAATGCTTGTTGCATTGTAATAGAGCCAGCCACTGGTTTGTGATGATGCTGACCAACCCATTCCTAAGTCGTTTATCTCCAGGCTTAAACGGCTACCATTATTTGTGATGTGCCGACCTTTCGAAGTTTCTGCAA
>CAZWVE010000049.1:0-722 GCA_964636925.1 uncultured Marinicella sp. | reverse complement strand
CATAAAGCACATCTTGACCCATTATTTTAGGCTGTGTGAGTGAATGCCAAAAGTAATTAACTTTCCCCATATTTTGTGCGGTTAACAGTAATTCATATTTCTCACCTGAGCCTAAGTGCTCCACCCTTAACGGTCTATCATAGGCCACATGAAATTTTTGATAATCTCTGGAGACTTCGCTTTGTGTCGATATAGATTTATACAATTGTTGTTGCTGGTGGTTTTGTCGTGCGATGAAAATCACAAACCCAAACATGATACCAAACAGAAAAATAAGTGCGTATTTAGGGTATATTTTCATCGTTGTTAAGATATTTTTTTGAATTATCGTTTAATTTAGCAAACTAGACGGCTAAGCTTTAAATTGAGCAAATCATATTTGAATCACTCTTTAATTATAACTGTCAAATTAACTTTGACCTTCTTTTCACAGGTTTACACGGTACAATAAGCAAAAATATATAAAACACCATTATGATCTATAAACGATTTATTCCAACTTTAACTTTGCTTTTAATGACAAGCGCCCTATTGGCTCAAGACGATATACCCGATGACCACCGTTTGCGGGTGGGTGTCGCTGCGGTCAGTAGTAACAGTATATATCTTAATGGTGAGCGACAAAATGTTGTTTTCCCGGCTTTCGATTATGAGTATAAGAATTTCTACTTTCAGGCGGGTGACGCCGGCTATAAAATTTTGGATGAAAAAATATGGCAGTT
>CAZWVE010000048.1:0-7862 GCA_964636925.1 uncultured Marinicella sp. | reverse complement strand
CGCTTGGCGGTGGATGTTCAAGTCATCGAATAAGCTGTTATTTAACACCTTAGGAAACCCCAGCGACCTTGAGTCGCTGGGGTTTTTTTGGGTCATTGTGTTACTTCAATAAGGCTTTAGCCCGTTTTAATACCGCTTCGGCGGTGATATTAAAGTAATCAAACAATTCCTTACCCGGTGCTGATTCACCAAAGGTATCTTGACCGATAACTGCGCCATCCAGGCCGACAAACTGATACCAGGCATCAGTTTTAGCTGCTTCCACGGCTAATCGACGTCGACAATGACGTGGTAGAACGGTGTTTTGATAGTCCGGTGACTGTTGTAAGAATACCTCAATACACGGCATCGACACCAGGCGAACCTGATGACCTTTATGTTGTAGTTCTTCGGTGGCCTGAGCGGCAATCCCCACCTCTGAACCGGTGGCAATAATAATCAATTCAGGATCCTGGTTACAATCATTGAGAATATAGCCACCCTTATCAATCAAACTCAACTGATCGTCACGACGTTGTTGATGCGGTACACCCTGACGGGTAAATAATAAACTGGTGGGTCCGTCACTGCGTTTAACGGCCGCATGCCAGGCCGCTACTGATTCCACCGCATCGCAAGGTCGCCAGACATGCATATTTGGAATCATGCGCAAAGCCGGCAGTTGTTCCACCGGCTGGTGTGTGGGTCCGTCTTCACCGACGCCGATGGAATCATGGGTATAAACAAAGATATTTCTTACTTTCATCAGGGCCGCCATGCGTAACGCATTTTTGGCATAATCAGAAAACATCAGAAAAGTGCCCGTGTAAGGAATAATGCCGCCATGCAAACTCATGCCGGTGGTGATGGCACTCATACCAAATTCCCGTACCCCAAAAGACAAGTAGTTACCGGTAAAATCACCGCCATTGATGTGTTTCGAGCCGGACCAAAACGTATTATTAGATGGTGTTAAGTCGGCTGAACCACCAAACAGTTCCGGTAACATAGGGCCGACACCTTCTAAAGCCAATTTAGAAGCTTTACGGGTGGCCATTTCAGGGGCATCCTGAGCGACCTGTTTTAAGTAGGCGTCCATTCTGACATCAAAATCAGCCGGTAATTTATTGTTCATGCGACGCGACAAATCAGCCGCCAATTCAGGGTATGCTTTTTGGTAAGTATGAAAAGCATTTTGCCAGTTTTGCTCACGTTCCGCACCTTTGCTTTCGGCATTCCAGCCTTGATAAATTTCATCCGGAATCTCAAAAGGTGCATAGGACCAATTTAAGGCTTTGCGGGTAGCGGCAATTTCATCCTTACCCAAAGGCGCACCATGGGTTTCATGGGAACCGGCTTTGTTCGGGGCACCGGCGCCAATGGTGGTTTTGCAACAAATGAGCGTGGGTTGCTCGCTATTGTCTTTGGCTGCTTTAATGGCTGCATCCACAGCCACCGCATCATGGCCGTCCACCGCTTCAATGACATGCCATCCGTAGGCTTTAAAACGTTGTGGCGTGTTATCGGTAAACCAGCCATCGACTTCACCGTCAATGGAGATATTATTATCATCATATAAAGCAATCAGTTTACCTAAGCCCAAGGTGCCGGCCAGGGAACACGCTTCATGAGAGATACCTTCCATTAAACAACCATCACCCAGAAAGACATAACTGTAATGATCAATTATGTTATGACCATCGCGGTTAAACTGTGTGGCCAACATTTTTTCGGCCAAAGCCATACCCACGGCATTAGCCAATCCTTGTCCCAACGGTCCGGTGGTGGTTTCCACCCCGGGTGTATAGCCATATTCCGGGTGTCCCGGGGTTTTCGAATGTAATTGTCGGAAATCTTTTAATTCCGACATGCTCAAATCATAACCCGATAAATGTAAAGCCGCATATACCAGCATTGAACCATGACCGTTGGACATGACAAAACGGTCGCGATTAAACCATTTGGGATTTTTCGGATTATGCCGCAGGTGATGATTAAACAGGACTTCAGCGATATCCGCCATGCCCATGGGTGCCCCCGGATGGCCCGAATTGGCTTGTTGCACGGCATCCATGGCCAGAAATCGGATGGCATGGGCTAATTGAGTATGATTTGACATGTGATTATTATGTTTTGGATTTGGATTAATAAGAAGCTAAACAGCCAGCAGCCGCTTATTTTATGAGTAAACTCCATGATAAACAACTGACAATCGCACTGGCTGTCGGTTTTTGTGTTGTTAAGCTTAGTTTACTTCCTTCTTTGAGAGGGAACTGAAAAATGTGTTCGACCATTTTGTAGATGGTTTTATCATTCAGGCACAGTTTTCTTCCATAGCCAGTGGTCTTCAATCAAGTCACTTATGCGTTTTTCTGAAACCAGGCAACCTAACACTTGATATACTGATTGTTGGCTGTTGGAAAAGTAGGGCTCAATTTCGTTAAACAAAGGAGAGTTGATTGCTTGTAAGCCTTTCATGGCATAAACTTTTGTGACTTTATTTTTATCATTGAGCAAATGTTTAAAAATCTGCTCTGCTTCATTTGCTGCCAATATGGTTTGATAGGCTTGAAATATTTCCGAGCGACTACCGGCTACTCCGACTTTCGGTGACTCTATTCTTTGGGCACGTTTTAGAATCTGAATCTCATAACTTAGAAGCATGGGAAGCTCATCTTCTAAAACGAGTTCAGCTTGAAATGTCTCAATGGAATCAGGTAATTTCTGCCAGGAAAAATCAACCAAACCCACCCACGAAAAAGTGACGAGTAAAACAATTACAATAAACAAATGGACTAAAGCAGTTGTGGTTTGGTTATTTATCATCATTTTTTTACTCTATAGGTATTGGTCCTTTTATTGTATAAAAAGTTTATTTAATGTATAAGAAAGGCCAAGAATCAGTAATAATGTTCAAATGATTAAAACAAACACAAATAAGAGTTTACGTGCAAGTTCTCTACCGGCATTAGAAAGGTTGCTGGTCAGTGTCTTGCTTTTGGCTTTGGCATCGCCGGCATTGGCGGCCAATACAGGCGATATTCCGGCGGCCATAACGGTCTGGATTATTGGTGCGGTTCTGGCGGTGTTGATTTCACTGGTTTTTTCAATGAAGAAAAATGCCTCGGGTTCTTTTGTGGGTTTAAAGAAAGCCAAGTTCTTTTTACTGTTGTCTATTCTGTTATTGATTGTTTTTGTGGCGGGGACGGCCGCATTTTTTATTTTTATGTAAACTGAATGCTGTTGAGTGACTTAAAGGGAATTAATTTTCTGAGAAAATTAGGCAGCTTAGTGTGAATGCTCTATAATAATTCGAGATAATGACGATATTCATAGATAAACAGAGGATATTATGGCGAAGAAAAAAACATTGAAACAGGCATCTGAAGAAAAAAAATCACCGCAGTTGGCGGAAAATTTAATGGGGTCGGCCAATGAGATTTGGCTGGCGGGTTTGGGCGCTTTCTCTAAAGCACAAACCGAAGGTAAAAAGATTTTCGATAAATTGATTGAACAAGGTAAGGATTTTGAAGAAGCCTTTAAATCACAATCTCAAAAAGCCACCAAGAATGTTAAAGATACGGTTAGTGGTTCAGTGGATTCGGCCAGAAAAAAAGCCGCCGAAAGTTGGGATAAGTTAGAAGGTGTGTTCGAGAAACGGGTCGAAAAATCCTTGCATCGATTGGGCGTACCGACCAACGATGAACTCAATAAGCTGGTTGATCGCATTGAGAAACTGACCGCGCAGGTGAGTGAGTTAACGGCTGAAAAGAGTGACGACGGTCAAAAATCGAAGGCAACCAAGACAAGCAAGAAAAAAACCACTAAGAAGAAAACAGCTAAAAAAACCACGAAGAAAAAAGCTGCAGATAAAAAGAGTACCGCGAGTCAAGATAAGCCAACGGCCAAGAAAACAATTGGTTCGTCCAAAACAAGCAAAAAGAAAACTACCAAGAAAAAGACATCAAAAAAATAATTTACGAAAGCAGACAAAAGCCGGTTTACTAACCGGCTTTTAAGCTTTGTTCTAATTCAGATAAGGATTCATTCAGGCGTTCACGCCAACCGTAAATGGGCGGCGTATGATTCATATAATCATCTAAATCGCGATGTTGGGCTTTAAGTTTCTGCTGATCCAGATGTAAGCCGTGACGTTTTAAAATTGGCGTCAGTTGTTCTTGTTGTTTTTGTAGATGTTGACGGGTTACCCGATAGGCATAAGCACACAGTTCGTCGCGATGTGAATAACTAAAGAGATTTGAGGTAAATAAGCGTTCGTCCTCGGTATCGGGTTCAGCCAGAACTATATCCGCTTTAGGGTATAACGATTCATATTTGTCCAAGCCTGACTTCAAACGCGACTGAACAATGGATCGAAAGGTCTGTGACAAGACCATGGGTAAACCACCGGTTTCCAGACCTTTTTGGGCGGATTCCGGCGCCCGTGAAAATGGTACAATGGGATTCACCGCCAATAATAAATGGGTGTCTTGTTTTAAGGCTGCTGAGGCATTCATGGTTCGCCGTAAAGCACCATCGACATAGTATTTACCGTTAATATTGACAGGGGCATATAAGCCGGGCAAAGCGGAGGAGGCTTGCACGGCTTTTGAGATAGGGACCTCTTCGTGGCTGCCAAGCCCGAAGCCGGCAATCTTACCGGTATTCAGTTCACAAGCGACAATATAAAGCTGTTTGTCCAGTTCTCTGAAATCGTTACTTTGGCCATGCTCCGTGAGCACGGTTTTTAAAAAGTGTTCAAGCTTTATATTGTTAAAGACGCCGGTTGGTAAAGCGGTGCCTAAACTTTCCAATAAATCCACGACACCGGTTTTCAACGGGTTTTTGGCCCATTTAAGCAGTGTTTTAGTTAATAATCCCGGTGATTTGGCTAAATTAACAATATAGTCACGGTAAGCCGGCTGAAGAAAGTGGTCGGGATTAAAGGGTGTTAATGATTGCTTGTCGTAAATAAAAATTTGCACCATCTGACGCAATGAAATGCCATTGGCTAAACCGGCGGCTAAAAATGCCCCGGAGCTGACACCCACATAAATGTCCAAATCATTCATGCTGATATCTTCAATATGGTCTTCCAGCGCGCACAAAGCGCCCAGTTCATAAAAGCCGCCCAAAGGACCGCCACCGGCCAATGCCAGGCCAAATTTGTGGTTACTGCTGACAGGGTCAGCTGCAGGTTTAATGGTTATCATGGCGACATTATAATCAAAAACACATTAAGACACCATCACCTAAACAGTTCGCTGTCGGACCAATTTCTGATGGCAAAATCACTTTTTCTGGCTGATTATTTCTCATTCACTTTGGTGTATAGTTTCAATGACCGGTACTATGTTAAGATATAGCTAAAAAAGAACAGGATTTAAAGGCATGAAGATTAAGGTTTTGTTGGTTGATGATCATGACATTGTCAGAACCGGTATTAAGATGGTGGTGGAAAAAATGGCTGATATAAACATCATTGGTGAAGCCACCAATGGTCAACAAGCTATTGACAAGGCATTGGCGCTGAAACCGGATGTGGTGTTGATGGATATCAACATGCCCCGCATCAGTGGTTTGGAGGCTACACGTAGAATAACCCAGTCTGATCCCTATATCCGCATCATTATCCTTACCATTCACGCTCAAAACCCGTATCCAAAACAATTATTGGATGCCGGAGCCATCGGTTATTTAACCAAGGGCTGTGCTGCCGATGAATTGGAGCATGCCATTCGGCAGGTGTACGCAGGGAAGCGCTATGTCGGTACGGATATTGCTCAGCAGATGGCACTGTCAATGTTGCCCGGTGGTAAAAATGATTCCCCATTTGATGCCCTGGGAGATCGTGAGATAGAGGTGGTGATGCTATTGGTTCGCGGTAAAAAGGCAAAGCAAATTGGTGCAATATTGGGTTTAAAAGAAAAAACCGTGGCCACTTACAAGTACCGTATTCTGGAAAAACTGGATGTCAGTAATGAAGTTCAGTTAACCCATTTGGCGATTCGTCATGGCCTGCTCGATGCCAAGGAAATAAATCAAGACGATTCGTAACGCTTAGCCTTATTGTTGTCTGACAGATAATGGCTGTTTTAAACTTTCACAATGATGTACAATGCGCAACTATTTCGTGTTGTTGCCGTTTTGAATTGTCTGAATCAACAAAGGCGACAAATATTCGCTAAAAAAGCTTAAAAATAGCTGTTATCTCGGGTTGTTTTCCTTTAAAATTGCCCGTCTTTTTTAGTGCCCTGAATTTTTTTGAGGTAATTATGGTTAAAATTAAACTGGTTAGGCATGGTGCCAAGCGTGCACCTTTCTACAAAGTTGTGGCCACTGATTCACGTAATGCCGGTGACGGTAAAGCGTTACAGCGTTTGGGTTTTTATAATCCGATGGCCCGTGGACAGGAAGTTAAATTAAACTTGGATATTGAAGGTATCGAAGCTTGGGTGGCCAAAGGTGCCCAGGTGTCAGATCGTTTGAACACATTAATGAAACAACAAGCACAACAATCTGCATAAAGTCGTGAGCAATGACTTGTTAACCGTTGGTAAGATAACGGGTCATTTTGGGGTGCAAGGCGGGGTCAAGGTTTTTTCTTACACCCAGCCGATGGAAAACATAACGCGTTACCAACAATGGTTTGTCGGTGAGCGTTTATACAAAGGAATCAAAGCCAAAAAACACGGTAAGACCATTATTGCGCAGTTGCCCGATATAAACAGTCGTGAAACAGCGCAGGCTTTAATCGGTCAAATGGTTTCTGTGGATGTGTCGCAATTAAGCCCGTTGTCTGAGCATGATTTTTATTGGCACCAGCTCATTGGTTTATCGGTGATTGATCAAGATGGGGCCTTATTGGGCTGTGTTGAATCTTTATTTGAAACCGGCGCCAATGATGTGATGGTGGTGAAACGGCCTGAAGAGGACGGCAATAACACCCTGTTAATACCTTATCTATATGGCCAGACGATTGAGCAGGTGGATTTACAGGCGGCTGAAATACGGGTGAACTGGACTGATTTAGATCAGACTGATGTGTCATGAATTTTAATGTCATGACCTTGTTTCCCGAAGCACTCGAGACCATGTTGTCTTTTGGTGTTATTGGTCGTGCGATTAAAGATAAGCGTATTAATGTGCGTTACTTTAATCCCCGTGATTGGTCAGACAATAAACATCGGCGTGTTGATGACCGTCCGTTTGGTGGCGGCGCCGGTATGTTAATGATGTACGATCCCTTGTATCGCACCTTGATGGCCATTAAAGCACAAGACACCGATACCCGGGTGATTTATTTGTCGCCGCAAGGCCAGCCACTACAACAAGCCCGCTGTAATCACATGGCGACCATGAACAGCATCACCTTGTTATGCGGTCGTTATGAGGGTGTGGATCAACGATTTATCGATCAACATGTTGATCAGGAATTGTCACTGGGTGACTATGTTATCAGTGGCGGCGAATTGGCAGCAGCGGTTGTCATTGATGCGGTGTCAAGACAATTAAAAGGTGTGTTGGGTGATGAGTCATCGGCTCAAAGTGACTCGTTTATGCAAGGTTATTTGGGTTACCCGCAATACACGCGGTCAGAAATTTTAGGGCAGTCAGGTGTCCCTGATGTTTTGTTAAGTGGTGATCATAAAAAGATTGCCCGGTGGCGAGCGACACAAGCACGCGAACGGACAAAACAACGAAGACCTGATTTAATGGAAGGCACCTCTGAGGGTCAATAAAGGCGGCTCACGTGCCCGTAAAGTAATAAAAAGACTGGAAAATGGGTCTTAAAATGATTAAAGAGAAAAAATCATGAGTGACATTATTAAAGAATTAGAATCGGCTCAGTTACGCAGTGATTTGCCGAAAATCAACCCGGG
>CAZWVE010000047.1:0-8004 GCA_964636925.1 uncultured Marinicella sp. | reverse complement strand
AAGAGCGTAACCTGGAGCGACTGGTGCAGGCGCGGGTGTTGGATCGGCGGACTTTGATTTTGGATATTTTTTCGCAGCGGGCGCGATCCTATGAGGGCCAGTTACAAGTAGAATTGGCGCAGTTAAAGCATATGTCAACCCGGCTGGTGCGCGGCTGGACTCACTTAGAACGGCAAAAAGGCGGTATTGGTTTACGTGGTCCGGGTGAAACACAATTGGAGACGGATAGACGTTTACTCAATGCCCGGGTGAAATCACTCAATGCCAAATTAGAAAAAGTCATGCGTCAGCGTGAACAGGGACGTCGGCAACGGAAAAAATCGGGTACACAAATGATGGCGCTGGTGGGCTATACCAATGCCGGTAAGTCCACTTTATTTAATTTATTAACCGATGCCAGAGTGTATGCCAAAGATCAATTGTTTGCGACGCTGGATCCGACTGTGCGACAATTTACCGCGATTCCCGGTAGCCAGGCGGTGATTAGTGATACGGTGGGTTTTGTGCGCGACTTGCCCCATGAGTTGGTGGCGGCGTTTCGTGCCACCTTGCAGGAAACGGTTGATGCCGATGTGCTGTTACACGTCATCGATGATGCCAACCCGGAACATCGTGATCATATGCGTGAGGTTTATCAGGTGTTACGGGATTTGGAGATTGAAGACATTCCCATCATTGAAATTTACAACAAAATTGATTTATCGGGTAAACCGGCGCAGTGGATTGAAGGCGGTGAGGGCGTCCCTGACAAAGTCTGGCTGTCCTCAAAAACCGGTGCCGGCGTGGATTTGTTGCTAAAAGCCATTGAAGAACGTATTCATAGCACCCATGTTAGTTTACGGTTCACGCTGCCTGTTTCTGAAGCCCGTCTGCGTGCCCAGTTTTATCAACTGGATGCCGTGAACAATGAGCGCATAGATGATGGTGGAAACTGGCATCTTGAGGTAGAATTACCGCTGGCGAAATGGCGTCAGCTGGCGAAAACAGCCGAAGATGGTGATGCTGCCTTTATTAGCAAACTATTACAACAACATGATCTTGAACAAGACCAAAATGAGACCTTTAGATAACTCATGATAACCAAAACTGGTAATACTGGAGACAACTATGCCCTGGAATGAACCCGGCAATAACAATTCCGGCGGTCAGGGGCCGCGGAATAATCGACCCAATAACAACCAAAAGCCGCCTGACTTTGACCAAATTATTAAAGATGCCATGAATTCAATCAAACGAACCTTTGGTTTTGGTGGTGGTAAGCGTTCCGGTCAATCCGGCGGCGGACAAAGCGGGCCGATGGTGGTGATACTGTTAATTGTGGCCGCGTTGGTGCTGTGGGGTTCGGCCTATCGGATTGATGAGTCAGAGCGTGGTGTGGTTTTGGTGTTTGGTGAATATTCGCACACCATGCGTCCGGGCTTACGTTTTACCTGGCCGCAACCGATTGCCAAAGTGTATCGCGAAAATGTACTCAAAATTCGCCAGGAAGATAACAGCGGACAGATGCTGACGGAGGACAAAAATCTAATCGAAATTGATTATTCCGTTCAATACCGCGTTGATGAGACCCGCGTTAATGACTATTTATTTAATCTGGCCAATCCTGAAAATACCGTCAGCCAGGCGGCAGAAAGTGCCATGCGTCAGGTGGCCGGTACCAGTACCCTGGATCATATCATCAATGAGAGTCGAACCGATGTTAACTTCGAGGTTCAATCTGAATTACAATCCATGTTGGATAATTATCAGGCCGGTATTGAAGTGCGGCAGGTTAACATCACTGAAGTGCATCCGCCCATTAATGTTAAAGAAGCTTTTGATGATGTGGTTAAAGCGCGAGAAGATCAAAAAACCTTCATTAATAAAGCCAACGAGTATGCCAAAGGCCAGATTCCAAAAGCCGAAGGCCAGGTGTTAAAAATCATCCAGGATGCAGAAGGTTATCGCGATTCGATTATTGCCGAAGCTGAAGGTGAGGCGCAGCGCTTTGATAAATTGCGGCAAGCGTATGCTAAAGCGCCGGATGTTACACGAGAGCGTATGTATCTTGAAACCATGGAACATGTGCTGGGCGGACTGCCTAAGGTTATGGTCAGTGGTAACGGCAGCAATCAATTGCTCTACTTACCGTTGGATCAACTGTTGAAACAGTCTAATTATGAATCTGTACTGGATTTTGGTACTACGGTGGTCAGACCTGATAGTGGACAATCGACAAGTACATCGTCGTCATCCAGTCAAACTAGCAGCAACAATCAACGAACAACTAACCGCACGGCACGGGGGCGATAACCATGAATAAACTGATCTCTTTTATTATTGGCGTGGTCCTGCTGGCAGTGCTGGCAAGTTTTTTCTTATTCAAGGTCAGTGAGCGGGAAACTGCCATCAAATTCAAATTTGGTGAAGTGATTCAAGCCGGTTATGAGCCGGGCTTACATTTTAAGTGGCCGATTATCAATAATATCATTAAGTTTGATAAACGTATTCAGACCCTGGATAACAAACCTGAGCGTGTTTTTAACACGGACAATGAATATCTAATGGTCGATTACTTTTTGAAATGGCGGATTAATAATGTCAAACTGTTTTATACCTCTAACGAAGGATCCATCGCCCGAGCCAACGCCAACCTCGCCGGTGTATTTAAAAATGCCTTATTAGAAGAGTTTTCTGTACGCACCTTAGATCAGGTAATATCAACCCAGCGGGTTGAGTTAATGGAAAATCTGCAAACCATCACAGAAAGTAAAGCCGAAGATTTCGGTATGGAAATTGTTGATGTGCGCATTAAGCAAATCAACCTGGATCAGTCGGTGAATGAATCAGTTTATAACCGCATGCGTTCTGAGCGGTTGGCGGAAGCGGCTGAGCACCGCTCAAACGGTACCAAACAAGCCATTAATATTCGCGCGACCACCGATAAGGCCGTCCGTATTATGGTTGCAGAAGCTGAAAAACAGGCCAATTTAATCAAAGGTGAAGGTGAGGCAGAAGCAACCCGGGTGTATGCGGAAAGTTATGAAAAAGATCCACAGTTTTACAGCTTTTACCGCAGTCTCGAAGCCTATAAAAAAAGCTTTGACGGTTCTGGTCAAGACATGATGATACTGGATCCTGACAGCGAATTCTTTAAGTACTTTAAAAACGCTTCGCCTTGATTGAACATCCTTTCATAGCAGCCATTGCTTTGGTGCTGGTGATTGAAGGTATCATGCCTTTTCTGGCACCACAGCAGTGGAAGCAAATGTTGGTGCAAATCAGTCAAATGTCAGATAAAAATTTACGAATAATGGGTGCCGGTATGATGATAGTCGGCGTCATTATATTTAAAATGATACAAATGTGAGACAACGATGAATCAAACAGTTGTGGTATTGGGTACCCAGTGGGGTGATGAGGGTAAAGGTAAAATTGTTGACTTACTGACGGAGCAGGCAGATGCCGTAATTCGTTTTCAGGGCGGTCATAATGCCGGTCATACATTAATTATTAATGACCATAAAACTGTTTTGCATTTAATCCCATCTGGCATTTTACGTGAAGGCGTGCAGTGTATTATCGGTAATGGTGTGGTCATTGAGCCCACTTCGTTAATCAAAGAAATTAAACAATTAGAAGACACCGGTGTGAGTGTGCGTGATCGATTGATGATATCACAGGCGGCACCTGTCATTATGCCCTATCACATTAAACTGGATCAATTACGTGAAGCCGGCAAAGGCGAACAAGCCATTGGCACCACCGGACGAGGCATCGGGCCTGCGTATGAGGATAAAGTGGCGCGACGTGGTTTGCGTATGGGTGATCTGTGCGACAAAGACGATTTGCGAGAGAAACTCAAAGAGGTTCTGGCTTATCATAATTTTGTATTACAGCATTATCATCAAGATCAGGCCTTGGATTTCAATGCCGTATATGCCGATATTTGTGAACAGGCTGATTTCCTGCAACCCATGATTAACGATGTAACAGAGCATTTGCACCATTTAAAATCAGCCCATAAAAAACTGTTATTGGAGGGCGCGCAAGGATCCTTATTGGATATTGATCACGGCACCTATCCGTTTGTGACATCTTCTAACACCACCGCCGGCAGTGCGGCTACCGGCAGTGGCCTCGGCTGTACCGATATTGATTATGTATTGGGTATTACCAAGGCATATACCACCCGTGTTGGTTCAGGGCCGTTTCCCACGGAATTATTTGATGAAGATGGTAAAACCCTGGCCAGGGAAGGCGTGGAATTTGGTGCCACCACCGGTCGGGCACGACGCTGCGGCTGGTTGGATTTGGTGGCGCTGAAGCGTGCCATACAAGTCAATGGTGTCACAGGTTTGTGTATCACCAAGCTTGATGTCTTAGACTCGTTTACCGACGTTAAATTATGCACATCCTATGACGGTTCATCCGGCTTTCCTCAGTCTGCAGCGCAATGGCAGGCCATAAAGCCTGTCTATGAAACATTACCGGGTTGGCAATCGACTACACGGGGTTTAACTGAGTATGATGCGTTACCGGCAGAAGCCAAAGCATTTGTTACGTATATTGAGCGTTTCACAGAAACACCGGTGGCCATTATTTCAACCGGACCCGATCGAAACGAGAATATTATCAAAGACCATCCCATGGTCTGACCGGGATATTGTAAACAATCTGTAGGAAACGGGTTGCTGATTTGTATAGCCTGCAGTTTTGAAAATGTCTAATTAACATTAACCGGTACGGTCTCGGCCGCTTTGGCTAATTTTTTTAAGGCCATTTTGCGTTTTAACACCGATAAGTGATCCAAAAACACAATGCCTTTGAGGTGATCAATTTCATGCTGAATGCAAACTGCCAGCAAACCGTCGGTGGTGAGTGTTTGTGGCTCGCCGTCTAAATCTAAAAACTCAACAGTAATTTCCTCAGCCCGTTTAACATCAGCATATATACCCGGTACCGATAAACAACCCTCTTCATGGATTTGCTCGCCGTTACGGGCGGTTATTTTTGGATTGATGAAAACCCGCGGCTGATTTTTTTCCTCGGAAATATCCATAACCACCAGTTGTACGTGTTGATCAACCTGTGTGGCAGCCAGGCCAATACCCGGTGCAGCGTACATGGTTTCCAACATATCGTTGGCTAATTTTTTGATGTCATCGGTCACCTGATCGATGGGTTTGGCCACTGTTTTCAGGCGATTATCGGGTAAAGTCAGTATATTGAGTAAAGCCATAACAAGAAAATCGTATCAATTTTAAGCGGATGAATGGTCTATTTTACCTGAGTCAATGGCCATTATTTAGGGTAAAGCGTCTATTTTTCAATCAAAATGATGGCTGAATCACAATTTTTGTTTAAATTTATCCCTAAAATGGCTAAACTAAAGTTTTAGCGAAATCAAAGAGTTGCTGATGATGTTTAAAAAACAACTTCTCATTATGGCCCTGTTTCTTGGAATTTCATTTCTGGCGATTGCCCAGGATGTTGAATTAAAGGATGACCATCCTGAGAAATATGTGGTACAAAAAGGCGATACGTTGTGGGATATTTCCGCCGTATTTTTAAAATCACCCTGGTTGTGGCCGGAAATTTGGTATGCCAATCCTCAAGTTGAGAATCCTCATTTAATCTATCCGGGTGATGAACTCAATTTAGTGTATGTCGATGGTAAACCACAAATAACCGTGAATCGATCTCACCCGACGGTAAAGCTGGGTCCTGAAGTTCGCACCATTGAACATGATCAGGCAGTTGAAACCATTCCGTTGTCGGATATCGAGCCGTTTTTACGCGAACTCAGAATTCTCAATAAGGAAGATATTGATTTGGCGCCTTATGTGGTGGCCGCCGAAGAAGGCCGCAATGTGTCTGCCACTGACAATTTGATTTATGTTCGGGGACTTAAAAATGTCAGACAAGGCGATCATTTGGCCATTGTCCGTCCCACGGTTATCTATCGCGAAGTACCGCTTGATTATCCCTGGGAAACCTCAGATGAATTTAAAACCGAATCGGTACAATGGAAAAAAACCTCGCCGTACACCACCGATGCTGTGATGTCGCGTTTTTGGAAAAATTACATTGATCGGACCTATTGGGAAAGCGTCAAGATTCTTGGCTACGAAGTGGCCGATACCGGGGTCGCAGAAGTCACGCGCGTCGGAACCGGTGATATCACCACTTTAGAAATTATCGATGTTAAAACAGAGGTTAAAACCGGTGATTTGGTGTTGCCGATTGATGAGTTTAGTTTTGATCCTTATTTTATGCCAAAGGCAGGCACGGTAGATGACGAGAATATTCGGGTGGTGGCCTTAAATAATGCCTTATTCGGCAGTGGTCGGCGACAAATTATTGCCATCAGCAAAGGCTACGGTCAGGGCGTAAAAGTGGGTGATGTGTATTCGGTTTACAGTCCTGAAAAAGTTATTCGGGATGAAGTCATGCATCCAAAAAATGACTTAAAAACATTATTCAGACCCTCGAAAGCCAAGGTGACATTGCCGATGGAATACAGTGGACATATTATGGTGTTCAAAACCTTTGAGAATATTTCCTACGCAATTATCACCGAAGGCAACCGACAAATTAAACTGTACGATTACGTTAAATTACCGTAACAGTGAGCGAAGACACGATTAAGGCCTGGTTGCATGTTTACCGTGCACCGGGTCTTGGTTATTCCGGCGTCAGTCGATTGCTTGATTATTATGGTGATATTCAGGTTATCCCGAAACAAAATAAATTTCCCGCTGAACTTAACATTCCAAACTCAGCACAAGCTTACTTAAAAGATTGTCATCATAACGATTTGTCTGCTGATTTAAAGTGGTTGGAAAAAGACCATAATCACATCGTGCCGATTAATGACGATTTATATCCGCCGCAACTCAAAGCCACGGCAGACCCGCCGTTATTATTATTTGTCAAAGGGCGAGTAGAGACTTTATTATTACCTCAATTGGCGGTGGTCGGTAGCCGTCGCGCCAGCCGTGGAGGTTTGGATAATGCCCGGGCTTTTTGTTATGAATTGGCGAAAAAAAACTGGGTTATCACCAGTGGTCTGGCAGCGGGTGTTGATGCCGCTGCACATCAGGCGGCACTGGATGCCGGTGGTCAAACCGTAGCGGTCATGGGTACAGGCATAAATACAATATATCCAAAAGCCAATCAAAAACTGGCCAAAGACATTCTGGCTCAAGCTGCACTGGTTTCCGAATTTGACTTTAACACACCGCCACAAGCCAATAACTTTCCGCGCAGAAACCGTATTATTGCCGGTTTGTCCCTGGGTACCCTGGTGGTCGAATCCGGTCAAAAAAGTGGTACACTGATCACCGCTCGGTTAACCTATGACATCAATCGACCGGTGATGGCAATACCCGGCTCCATCCATAACCCTATGGCCAGAGGCTGTCATTGGTTGATAAAGCAAGGTGCTGCATTGGTGGAATCGGTGGATGATATTGTCACTGAACTAAAGCCGGGGATAGCCATGTTAGGCGAACAAATTCGACAACGTATGGCAAAAGATAACGAAGCAACGGTTGAAAATATCAGTCAGCATCACGATATAACACTGTCAGAAAGCCAGCAGCAATTATTAACACATATGGGTTATGATCCCATTTCTTTTGATGACCTGGTGGCGGCTACGGAACAATCGAGCGCGGATATCTCTGCCGACTTGCTGATACTTGAATTGAATGGATTAATTGAAAAGCAAGCGGGTGCCAAATACCTTAAACGTTAGCATATAATAATATGAAACAACACATGATGGATGTTCTGGTTTATGTTTTTGAAAATTACATGACCGAACAATACAATATAGAAGAAACCGACCACAGACAGCAGATTATTCATAGCCTGCAAAAGATTGGCTTTAGTCCGGGCTTAATTGAAGAAGCGCTGATGTGGTTACAACAGGTTAGTCGCACCCCGGATGATGTCATTCAGCCGTCAAACACGGCTTTTCGCCATTTTAGTCAAAAAGAGCAACATATATTGGGTGAG
>CAZWVE010000046.1:0-8170 GCA_964636925.1 uncultured Marinicella sp. | reverse complement strand
ATGGCTTTGGCCAGTCAAATTAAAGGTGAATCGCGCCAATGCGTGGCGGTCATCGGTGATGGCGCCATGACAGCCGGTATGGCGTACGAAGCCTTGAACCACGGTGGTGAAGTGGATAACGATATTTTGGTGATTCTCAATGAAAATGAGATGTCGATTTCACCGAATGTCGGGGCATTGACCAAGATGCTGATTAAAATTGTCAGTGGTCGCACTTATAACCGCATGCGGGAGCAATCCAAACGTATGATGCGACGTAATTCATGGTTGTGGCGGTTTTTATCGCGCTGGGAAATTCACACCAAAGGCATGTTTGTGCCCAATACTTTATTCGAAGAACTCGGCTTCCATCATTTAGGCCCCATTGATGGCCATGACACGGAACAATTGGTGAATACGTTAAAAGTGACCAAGGACATTAAAGGCCCAAAATTGCTACACATCATCACCAAAAAAGGCAAAGGCTACAAACCGGCTGAAGAAGACCCGATAAAATACCATGCGGTCAGCCCGTTTGATCCGGCAGTGGGCATGAAGCCCAAAGCCAAACCCAGCAAACCCAGCTACACCGAAATTTTTGGCCAATGGCTCTGTGATATGGCGCGTCATGATAATCATTTAGCAGCCATTACCCCGGCCATGCGGGAGGGTTCAGGTTTAGTGGAATTTTCAAAACTCTTCCCCAAACGGTATTTTGATGTCGGCATCGCTGAGCAACATGCAGTGACCTTAGCGGCCGGTATGGCCTGCGAGGGCATTAAACCGGTGGTGGCGATTTATTCCTCATTTTTACAACGTGCCTACGACCAACTCATACATGATGTCGCCATTCAGGAATTGGATGTATTGTTTGCCATCGATCGCGCCGGTATCGTCGGCCCTGACGGTGCCACCCACGCCGGCAATATGGATTTAAGCTTTTTACGTTGCGTACCCAATATGGTGATTATGGCGCCGGCCAATGAAAATGAATGTCGTCAAATGCTGTACACCGGTTATAGCCATACAGGTCCGGCAGCCGTTCGCTATCCCCGTGGCACCGGCCCCGGCGTTGCCATAGACAGTGAAATGAAAGCGTTACCCATCGGCCGGGCCCACCGAGTACGAAAAGGCAACCAACAAGTTGCATTTTTATCGTTTGGCGCTTTATTGGATCACGTGTTACTGGCCGCAGAAAAGTTTGATGCCACGGTAGTGGATATGCGCTTCATCAAGCCGATTGACAGCGATATGATTGCTAAAATGGCACAAAGTCATGATTTACTTGTTACCGTTGAGGATAATGTCGTGAGCGGTGGCGCCGGTAGTGCCGTTAACGAAGTTCTTCAGCAACTAAAAATCACTATTCCGGTCCTTAATTTAGGCTTACCCGACTACTTTCAGGAACACGGTAGCCGTGAAGAGGTACTGGCAGAAGCCGGTTTGGACAGTGAAGGTATCCGTAAACAAGTCAAGCAATTCACGCAATCAACTGATAAAAGTGGCAAGCTGCTCTATCTCCAAAGTCAACAGAAATAATCGGGCGCTATAATGGTTTTACTGTGCGCCCTGCTCACTTTAATTAGACCTAATAATGAGAGCGCAATCAGGCAAACAAAACGCATTAATGATGTTTGGCCAAAATATAGCGGGTCATTTCATGGTCGGGATAATGCCACTTCAGATAATTTTTATAGCTTTGGGTTTTTTTGTGTACACCTTTTTCATCCAGGTAATTAATAATCGCCACCAAAGCATCAACAAAAGATTCGTTCCTGACTTCTTTACGCATCATGCCATTAATAATATAAATGGCGTTATTTTCAAAACCATGGGTGGCAAATACCACGCCCAGTTTACTCAAAGTTTCATCGTCTAAATTAATACGACCCTGGGTGGTGGTCATATATTTGACAAAGTCACTGTGGATTTTTTCACCGGAGACATCAAAGCGCATTTGCAGATTAAAATAATCCACGGCCGCTTCATGATGCAATTCATCAAAGGGAATATATTTGCCGTATTCAAAGCGCAAGCGGGCCAACTCCAAACTGTTGGGGTATTTAACAAAGGTTTTACCCAATAGCTTCATGGCTTTTTTGTACTTGCCTTTTTCGATAAATTTTTCAGCTCTGGCGATTGGGTTTAAACGCTTAAAAAACACGTGTGGGTTTTATTTATTAAAGTCCTTAGCTTACCAAAAAAACCGACTAATTTATATCATTTGATGGCTCGCCATTGAAAAAGTCTGTTGCTGACCGACGATAAAGTGATCCAAAACTTTGACATCAATCAGTTGCAAGGTTTTCACCAATCGTACCGTTAAATCACGATCTGCCTGGGACGGTTGCACATCGCCTGAGGGATGGTTGTGTGCGAATATGATGGCGGCGGCGTTATGTCGTAAACAATGTTGCGCCACAACCCGCGGATAGACCTGGGCACTGTTAATGCCGCCGTTAAACAGATAATCAAAGCGTAACAGCCGATGTTTTGAGTTCAGCAACAAGCAGGCAAATCGTTCATACTCGCAACAGTCAAAATTGTTCAGTAAATAATCATGAACATGGGCCGGATCGGTAAAGCTGTGACTTTCATGCCATTGCTCATTGATGGCGCGTTTAATAAGTTCGCCGGCGGCTTGTAGCTGAGCATACTTGGCCACGCCCAGGCCTTTCAATTTTTCAAAGTCAGTTAATGACGCATCCAAAATGCCTTTAATACTGCCAAAATGATTGAGCATTTGTAAAGCCAGGGTCATAACATCCGCACCGGCAAAGCCGGTACGTAAAAAAATAGCCAGCAACTCGGCATCACTTAAATTGGCTGCGCCGGTATGAATGAGCTTCTCACGGGGTCGATCTTTACTGGGCAATTCTTTTATCAGGGTCGGCATATCATTTCTAAATTAATTAATGAGACCTTTGCATTGTGCAATTTTTACAGGTCTTGTGCTATCGACTTTTTCTGATCCACGGTAGGCTGTGATAACATGGTTGTGGTTATGGCCACATTATTAAGCCGACTTTCGCCTAAATTATGACTCAATGTGACATATCGGGTCATAGTCTCCACGAATAGGCACGCTCTTCAGGCTAATTGATTAATTTTTAACTCATTTTTTTTAAAGACATGGATAAATGATCAGCTCTCTATTAAAATCATTGCCTTGTGAAAGTGACGGATTCTATGACTGAAATTGACCTGAAGGTGTTAGATACAGCGTTTCATGAAGCGTTCGGCCTGCCGGCTTACGCCACTGACGGCTCTGCCGGACTGGATTTGCGTGCTTGTATTGATGATGATTTGACCTTAGCTCCCGGCCAAACAGAACTAATTGCCACCGGTTTGGCCATCCACATTAAAGACCCGGCGATTACCGCCATGATTTTACCCCGCTCAGGTTTGGGCCATAAAAAAGGTTTGGTGTTGGGTAATTTGGTGGGTTTAATCGATTCTGACTACCAGGGTCAACTCTATGTTTCCTGCTGGAACCGTTCCCAAAAGCCGGTAACCTTATCACGTGGTGACCGTATGGCACAGTTGGTTTTTGTGCCGGTACTTCAGGTTGCTTTTAACCAAGTCGAATCTTTTAGCGACAGTAGACGTGGCACCGGTGGTTTTGGACACAGCGGAGTCAACTAACATGGACCTCAAAGAGCTACTGGCTAAAATCAAAAAGCCAGACACCAAAAAACAAAAAGAGGACTCGCCGCAACCGGCCAAATCAAAGGATATTAAATCTCTTTTAAATATTAAATTGGATGATGAAATACTGTGGACCAGTTTCACCCTGGTGGCATTATTATTAACTTTATTTTTTGCCTACCTGGCTTATCATAACCTGATTATCCAACAAACCAATTCAAGTTTAGAAGATACGGCCCAAAATGTCGCCAATCAAGTCAGCGACAAGCTCAAAACCATTAATCAAACAGCCGCCGAGATAGTACAAAACAATCCACATAACGAAGATATTGTTGACCTCATCAAGCAACAGGTGCCCCAGACACTGCGTGTTCTTCGGGTATTGGAACCTGTTAATGACATTATCCCGGAAACCGAATTTCCGGGCATCAATTATGCCACACTGGACATGCTGAAACAGACCAGCGAACAGCAACAAGAGCAGTTACCTGAAATTCATTTATACGGACAAAAAAACCAATACCTTAACTTTGTCCTAATCCAGCAGCCTGAACAAGCGTATGTCATCATAAGTTATCCGGTGGAACAGTTGGTTAATTACGGCGCAGTTCAGGTTAATAAGGGTGAAGTTAATTTGGTACAAAAATCCGGTCGTTTTAGTACTGTAAACTTAAAACGTTGGGGTAATATTGCCTCCTCAGAATCCTCACAGGAGAGTGAAATCCATATTCCGGCATCCAATTTTTATGTTATTTACGCCACCCCTCAAGTGGCAGCCGGCTTATTTAAACTGTCATTTCTGGGCAGTATTATTGCCACCCTGGCAGGCATGCTGTTGACTGCCGCTTTTTTCATGAAACGGCGTCAACGTCTGCAGAATATGACCCGCCAAAAAGAACAGCATGTTAAAAAGAAAACCGGTCATTATGTACCCCGTACCAGCACTGAAAATAAAAAAGAATTGACCGATCAATCACAAGACGAACAACAATTAACCCACATGAAACGACCAGACCCTTCAATTTTTAAAGCTTACGATATCCGTGGCATCGTCGATAAAACCCTAACCCGGGATGCGGTTATGCAAATCGGCCAGGCCATTGGCACCGAGAACATAAACCGGGGTCGACAATCATTGGTGGTGGCCCGTGACGGTCGGTTGTCCGGTCCGGATTTGTTGGAAGCCCTGATCCAGGGTGTGAAAGCCAGTGGCTGTGATGTCATTAATATTGGTGCGGTACCTACCGGCGTGTTGTATTTTGCCACGCACCATCTGGAAACCGGATCCGGCGTGATGTTAACCGGCAGCCATAATCCGCCTGAATATAATGGCTTAAAGATTATGCTGGATGGTGAAACATTAGCCGGAAAATTAATCACCAATCTTTATGACATGATTGTTGAAGGCGATTTGTTGTCCGGCGAAGGTAGTGTTCAGGAACTTGATATTGCCGATGATTATATTGATTACATCAGTTCTGAAATCCAATTGGAAAACGAGCCAACGGTGGTGGTCGATAGCGGTAACGGCATCGCCGGCCCCATTGCCATTGATGTCTTAGAAGAGATTGGTTGCAATGTCATTCCGTTACATTGCGAAGTGGACGGTGAGTTTCCCAACCACCACCCGGATCCAAGTATTCCTGAAAACCTGGAAGATTTAAAAGCCACCTTAAAATCGGTTGATGCTGATATTGGCATTGCTTTTGATGGTGATGGCGACCGGCTTGGTGTGGTCACAAAATCCGGTGAAATTATTTACCCTGATCGGTTATTAATGCTGTTTGCCAAAGATGTGTTATCACGACAACCGGGATCCAGTATTATTTTTGATGTCAAGTGTACGGCGCACTTACCGAAAGCGATTGTCAAATACGGTGGTCTGCCCATCATGTGGAAAACCGGCCACTCGTTTATGAAAGCCAAACTGAAAGAAACAGAGGCTGCTTTGGCGGGCGAGATGAGCGGTCACTTCTTCTTCAATGAACGTTGGTTCGGCTTTGATGACGGCATCTATGCGGCAGCGCGCTTATTAGAAATTCTGGATCAGGAAACCGACACACCCCAGGAAGTTTTCGACACCTTGCCCAAAGGTGTCAGCACGCCTGAACTGAAAGTCGAGATGGCGGAAGGCGAACATTATATGTTTATGAAAGAATTTGAAAAACGGGTGAAGTTTGAGGACGCTAAGATCACCACCATTGACGGTATCCGTGCTGACTTTGAAGATGGCTGGGGCCTGGTTCGTTGTTCTAACACCACCCCATGTTTAGTGATTCGTTTTGATGCTGACAATGAAGCCGCTTTAGAACGTATTCAAGAACAGTTCAGAGAGCAACTGTTAAAAGTCAGTGCTGATTTAGAGTTGCCTTTTTAGGCCAATAGCTGATTTGCTGTCACCACACAAATCGACTGTCCGCAACCTGCTTGGTTAAGGTTTGGTAAATTGGTTTTATGTCTGAATCATAGACATAAAACAAACGCACCGGTTGTGCCATCTGATTAGAACCGGCGGTATCCACCATCAGTCGCGCCATACCGTAACGTCGATCAAAAGGCGATTGTTGCCAGGTAATATTCTGAATTTTCTGAATGGTGGCAAACTGTAAATGGTGAAAGAAAACACCTAAGCGTGTCCCCAGTAGCTGTTTATTATGGGTGTAAGCCGCCGCCTTGATGTAACGTCCCGCGTACCAACCTAAATAAGGTACCAACAACAATAATAACAGGGCTTTCCAGCTGAAAAAGAAAGCCGCTGGTATCATGGCAATCAGCAAAACCAAAAGCGTCTTTTTAAACATCCGTCTTTTGCCTTTCGCTGCCACCGGTTGCCAGTTGATGGCCTGCCAATCAACATCTGTTTGAATCTGACTTAAAAAAGCCGCCACCCGGCTTTTGGGAATTAACGGTGCCAGCCAATGCATGCTCATGGCATTATTTTCGGTGACACCGCCGGCAGTCTCCATTTTAATGGTGACCTGACCAAATAAGCGGTGCAGAGGGCTTTGACTGATTCGAATCAGTTGAATACGTTTAATCGGTACCGTTGCTTGACGATTAGTCAGCAGGCCGGTTGTGATGTGTAAACGTTCGCCTTTTTTGTGCAAAGTAAAATCATAAAATTGTAAAAAGGCAATGGCGATGGAAATAATTAATAGCACAATGATACCGGCGACGGCCCAAAGACTGCCATACAATACCCAGGTTTGCCAGCCCCACATCTCCTTTTGAAAACCACAAATAAATTGCGTTAAAAAAGCCATACTTTGCTCACGTAACGCATCATTTTGAAATAAAAAGGAAAACAAAATTCCAATCGGTAATAAAGCCTTTAAACTGATTAAGCCACGCCGCAGCACTTGCTTTGGTGGCATATGAAGTAAGGCCTCCTCCTGTGCTGTAGAAGCGCTGTCATCTGCGGATTCAAAATCCTCGGAGGGCTGCTCAACATGACTACTTTTATCGGCAATAAAACGATGTATATATTCAGCTTGCTCAGTAGAAATCACCCGAATCAGCGCTTCCGGCGTTTTCCCTGATGCCGACTCTAACTGTAACGTCGTGACATTCAGCAATCTATGCAGTACATTGCGCTCACTGGTGATATTTTGAATCCGTTCATAGGGCACTTGTCGCAGGGATTTAAATAAAATACCCGACTTAACCACCAGGCGGTCTTCCTCCAACCAGTAATGAAAAAACCAGTACTGAATAATACTAAATAAAGAAGCAAAAACCGCAATACCGATAAAGATACGATCCTGTAAACCACCACTGGTACCGAAATAAGTCGCCACCAGGGGGAAAATACTTTTCTTTGCCGCTTCTATAAACAGAAATAACGGCGAAACCCGTGCCAGACGATAACCTTTGGTTTTTAAGTCAGACTTTTTGAGTTCAGGCTCAACTGTTTCGGGGTTTTGTGAAACCGTATTTTTTGATTCAGACTGACTCAAACCGTATCACCCTCTTGCATTGCCAGTAATCGATCCCGCAATTCATGCGCCTGGTCCACCGATAGTCCCGGCAGACTGGTTTGGGCATAATGGGTGCCGGCGGTATTGACCACTAATTTGGCCAAATTATAACGGCGATCTAACGGCCCGCTATTAACGTCCACATGCTGAACCCGACTAATCGGTATCGCCACTTGATGCCGCCAAAACACACCCCGATGAATAGCCAGACGCTGGTCATCCAATTGATAGCTGTATTTTTCATACCAGTGCTTTAAATACCAACGCAGTACACCAAACAAAACACCGACCAGAACAACATAAGCCACCAGACCCCAGTACCAGTTAACAGAAAACAGCACACCCAGCGCTATAGAGGGTGCTAAAGATAACACTAAACAGACAAACAAGCCAATTAACCTGACAATACGTAAGTAGGCCGGCTGTAATGGCTTCATACCGTGTGTATCTGTCTCCTTATTTATCATCTGACAAGTGCATCAACGGTAAAGGTTGGGTTGAATTGCTGTCGATAAAATAGATTTTACTGGCCGGATCTTTGGAGATACTTTTCAGCGCTTCTAAAG
>CAZWVE010000045.1:0-8222 GCA_964636925.1 uncultured Marinicella sp. | reverse complement strand
TCGTGTTGACCGGTGGCTTGGTGCCGGATGATTCCATTATTAAACTCATTGAGGGCCTTTCGGAGATTGTGCCGATTATTTCTGTGCAAACGGGGACCTTCTCAACGGCCAATCGCATTGGTGCCATTAAGTCGCAAATCTACGCCGAAAATACCGATAAAATCCTGGCCTCGATTAATGGTTTTGAACAGCATGTTCAGACCGATGAATTATTACATCGTTTAATTACCTTTCAGAGTAAAGGCATCACACCCAGAATGTTTCAGTATAATCTGCTGAAAAAAGCCCAAAGGGCCAAAAAACATATCGTGTTGCCCGAAGGCACAGATGCACGTATATTGATGGCGGCCAAACGCCTGATAGAACTTGATGTGGTTCAGTTAACCCTGTTGGGTGATTGCGATCAGATTGAAAAACAACTCTCGATGCATGACATCGCATTGGATTTAAGCACAGTAGATGTGATTAATCCGCGGCAGTCAGATCGTTTTGAGGATTATGCTGAAACCTTATATCAGCTCAGAAAACATAAGAACATGAACCAGGCCATCGCCAAAGATCGGATGGAAG
This sequence comes from uncultured Marinicella sp., assembly GCA_964636925.1. Taxonomy (GTDB): domain Bacteria; phylum Pseudomonadota; class Gammaproteobacteria; order Xanthomonadales; family Marinicellaceae; genus Marinicella. The sequence continues at coordinate 7,652 of CAZWVE010000045.1, read as the reverse complement.
GGGTGTCCTATTTCGGTACCATGATGGTGTATAAAGGCCATGCCGATGGCATGGTCTCAGGCGCCGCCCACACCACCCAGAACACTATTTTACCGGCCTTTCAGTTTATTAAAACAAAACCCGACACCAAACTGGTGTCGTCAGTATTTTTTATGCTGTTAGAAGATCGGGTGTCGGTGTATGGTGATTGTGCCATTAACCCGAACCCCACAGCTGACGAGTTGGCAGAAATTGCCATGTCTTCTGCGGCCACGGCTAAAGCTTTTGATATTGAGCCGAAAGTGGCGATGTTGTCATATTCTTCCGGGGCTTCAGGCGTCGGTGAGGATGTGGAACGGGTGCGCCAGGCCACTGCCATCGTTAAAAATCAGCGCCCTGATTTAAAGGTTATGGGTCCGATTCAGTATGATGCGGCGGTTGATATTAAAGTGGGGAAACTCAAAATGCCTGAATCAGAAATCGCGGGGCAGGCGAATGTGTTTATTTTTCCGGATTTAAACACCGGCAACAACACCTACAAAGCGGTGCAGCGAGAAACCAAAGCACTGGCTATTGGCCCGATATTACAGGGTCTAAAAAAACCGGTGAATGATTTAAGTCGTGGCTGTACCGTGGATGATGTCTTTAATACGGTGGTGGTCACCGCCATTCAGGCCCAGGAGGATTAACCACAAGTCATGAAGATACTGGTTATTAACTCGGGGAGTTCATCCATTAAATTCCAATTATTGCAGATGCCAGCTGAAACGGTGTTATGCCAGGGTATGGCAGACCGCATAGGCGGAGAGGGTAGTCAGCTGAGCTATAAAACAAGCACAGTGAACAGCAATCAGACGCTTGAGCTTAACAATCATCGCCAGGGTTTACAGAAAATCGTTGAATTATTACTGGATCGTGACGTGGGTGTTATCCGCGATAAATCTGAATTTAAGGCAGTCGGGCATCGGGTGGTGCAAGGTGGCAGTTTGTTCACCGAAACGACTTTAATTAATGATCGCGTAAAGCAGGAAATACTGAACTTTGCCGATTTGGCGCCCTTGCATAACCCGCCTAATTATGAAGGTATTGTGGTGGCCGAGCAGTTGTTTCCGGAAGCTCAGCAGGTGGCGGTGTTTGATACAGCCTTTCATCAGAGCATTCCGGCAGTGGCGAATCAATACGCTCTGCCCAAAAAACTTTACACAGAGCACGGTATCCAGGTCTATGGTTTTCATGGTGTCAGTCATCACTACGTGTCGCAACAGGCGATAATCTTTTTAGGTTTAAAACAATCAAAAATCATCACCCTGCATTTAGGCAATGGTTGCAGTATGACCGCGATTAAAGACGGTCAAAGCATCGATCACAGCATGGGTTTTACCCCGAGTAATGGTCTGATTATGGGTTCGCGCAGTGGTGATATTGATCAGGGCATTATTTTCCATTTGGTGGATAAGCTGGGATATACACTCGATGAGGTAAACACCCTGATCAATAAACAAAGCGGTTTGTTGGGTCTGACCGGTTACCGGGATTTACGCGATATTGAGACGCAAGCCGGGCAGGGCAACCGGGATTGTCAGTTGGCCATTGAAATGAGTGCTTATCGCATTAAAAAATACATCGGTGCCTACACCGCGGCCATGAACGGTCTCGATGCGCTTGTGTTTACCGCCGGCATCGGTGAAAACTCCCAGCTGATGCGCGCCTCGGTGTGCGCTAATTTGGATTATTTTGGTATTAAACTGGATAAGGATAAAAATAAGCAGAAAACTGAGGATATTCAGGACATCAGTACCGCAGATTCGGCTGTCAAAGTATTTGTGATTCCTACCAGAGAAGAGTTAAAAATTGCGCAACAAACGTATCATTTACTTCAAAATTAAGATGCTTTCAAATTAAATGCCTGGCTAAGTTTCATTCGATTAAATGAGAGCTTAAACATTCTTTTAACACTCCGTACAATGACCCATTTTTTGGCCAATCCGGCTTTTCCAGTCACCAGGGAGTTTTTATGAAGAAAATAATTATTGTTGTTATTTTAATGTTGTCAAATTATGCCTCAGCCGAAGTGTTAGGTTTTTCAGCGGGGGTTCAATACTGGCAGTATGATATTGATGGTCAAGTGCAATCACCTGTTGATGCCAGTCGTTTCGTTGCAGTGGATTTTGCGGATAATAAAGACCCCAATTTTTTTGCCGTGTTAGAGCATCCGGTGCCATTTTTACCCAATGTTAAAATCCAACAAAATAAAATTCAGTCTGCTGGGATTATACCGGTGTCCGATCCGGACTTTATGGCGGGTATGGAAGTGGATGTGCTTGGTGATATTGATTTATCCCATACGGATATTACGCTGTATTATGAGCTGTTAGATAATTGGGTTAATCTTGATCTTGGACTGAGTGCCAAGTATTTTGATGGCTATACCCGATTAAGTTATGAAGAAGAGTCGGAGTCTTCTGATTTTAGTGATTGGGTGCCGATGTTATATGCCAAAGCCCAATTTGATTTGCCTTTAACCGGATTATCAGCCGCTGCGACTGTTGAGGCGTTAAGTTTTGATCGTAATAATGTCACCGATGTCGATGTGGCTTTAAGGTATCAGAATAAAATGGGCTTGGGTGTTTACTTAGGCTATCGTACACTGGATGTAGATTTAAAAAACATCAACAGCTTTAAATCTGATCTCAAGGTTGATGGATTTTATTTGGGTGCTTTTATCGGTTTTTAATGTTGAAATAGTTCAAGAAATCAGGTGATATTTAAGTTTTAGAATACCCCAATCAAGGCGCAAAACTGCAAAAAAACCGAAATTAATATATACGCCTGAATAAAAATCATATAATCAAGCGCTGTAAAATGGAAGGTCAAATCTCTCCCTTGCCTTACTGAGTCAAAGTACATGTCAGAGTGGAAATAGTTGAAAAACACGCTTAAAAAACGTGTGTTAGTTCCATTTGATACTGATTTTTAATTCGTATCTGCAAAGATATTAATTAAATTTCACGTAATATCATTGTATTATGTGTATAATCTAATTAGTGTACATCAGGTTTTAAGAGTTATGAAATATATATATATATAATGATAATGGCGAATGGTTTTACTTATTTTACGGCCAATGCTCAAGTTTCAAAAAATGAAATTGAAACAACTATTTCCTCTTTGGTTGAGTTCACTGCTCATCCCTTGTCAGAAGAAGATATTCAAAATCTGGACTCTGAATACCATGGCGCATTAATTGCTTCCTTCCCTATACAATTTAATTTTAATGCTTTAAAACAAATACCCTTGGAAAACGGAGGGGTTTACACCGTTAAAACTGACACGTTAAGTGGTCAGCTTTTTAACTTACCGCTGCCAGACCGCGATGAGGTATTAACCTTACAAATTGAATCGGCACAAAAACTGATTTCCGAGTCTGACATTACCACTTACACTGGTTATATTAAGGAAAACCCACACTCGAGGTTTGTTTTTTCAGTCAATGGTGAAGTAATCAATGGTCAGATTGCTTATGGTGGTGTGGTTTATAAATTACATCGACTGAATAATCGCGAATTAACACCAGTCATGTCTGTGATAAATCCACGGTTGATGCCGCGCGGCATTGAGGATAATGTGGACAGCAAAGAAAAAAGCCCTGTAATACCCTTATATAAGTCGGGTTCTTCGGGAGGGAATGTCAGAATTTTATTTCTTTATGCCAGTAATGTGGTGGATCCCTTACCTAAAATCAGTGCTTTAATTGCCGATCACAATGACATCATGCACATCAGCGGCGTGACCAATAACCGCTATATTTCATATGCCGGAAGTCAAGTGGTTTACGCCACTTTTAGTGATCCCGGTGTATGCAAAAGCTCAATTATTGCTCGTATGCGTGATAACATATATGAATTTGTGGGTCTGAACAGTCAGATGCAAGCCGCTCGTGCGGACTATGCTTTTTTAATTGTAAATGGAGCTGCTGGCCCTTCCGCTTGCGCAGTCGGATTTCCAGGCTTAAGCGGGCATATAGGCGGCCAGGTGGCTGGTTTCTTAGAAAGTAATAAGGCGTATGGTATGTCAGCTGATAATTACTTGGGTTATGCAGCGGATCACACAGGCGTACATGAAATCGGCCACTTATTAGGTGGCTTTCACCCAGGTGAGGGCACTACGATTGATGAAGGTATTCTTTATGACAACCCATATCCAGTCGAAAAATGGCAATCTATGATGGGTTCTTATCAAACGTATGCTGAAGGCGACTGTAATTTCGTCGCGCCCACCGATGACAGCTGCCTGAGAATACCCCGGTTTTCTAACCCAAACAGAAACTACTGGGTTACGGGTGACCCGTTGGGTTCAGTTGATAGTGACATGGTAACTTATTTAGACTACAGCGTACCTATAGCAGGTGATTTTGAACCGAACCCTGACCCACAGCCAAGCGCACCCACGGGGTTTAATGTGGTTTCTGACCAGTGCTATGGCTTTAATCTGATCAGCTGGAACAGCGTCAGTGGTGCTTATAATTATAAATTATACCGATCCTATTTTGCCGGATTTCCCGATCCAGATCTTATCTATGATGGCAGTAATAATGTCACAAATATAAATGTCAGTTCGGGGACGGAATACTTGAGAGTCAGGGCTTGTAACGATGCCGGTTGTAGTTCTTACAGTATTCAGCAACCAGCCAGTAGAGTGGGCTATTGTCTATGAGGTTATTAAATATGCTTAAAGTAATCTGTTTTATTGGTCTGTATTTGTTTGCGCACAATGTACTGGCACAGCAGGGACCCAATATAGTTTGTCATGATTGCGATGGGCTTGAGGCACGACCTTTGCCAGTTTCTGGCAGCTGGTATAACCCGCAACAACCCGGCAGCGGTTATCAGTTTGATATTCAAAATGGTTATTTGCTGGGTTACTATTATGGTTATGATACTGACGGAACAGCGGTCTGGCGTATTTTTCAAAATCCGTTGGTTGAGTCAGATGAACCCGGGATATTGTGGGAAGTGACAGCGCCTTTTCAGAAGTACTCAAGTGGCAATGCGGCCAATGAACCTTATCAGGCGCCAACAGGTGAACTTACCGGTTCCGAAATTAATTTGAAATTCCGATTTAAACATTACGCCCACGTTACGATTGATGAGGGTGAGACGCAAAATATTATCCCGATGAATTTCGGGGTGCATGCAACGCGCGATTTCCCTGAATCTGAACAGTTTTTTCCTGAACTGGAAGGCATCTGGAGCTATGTGCTTAGAATCAATGATGACCCATACTATCCACAATTATTTGCTTATTTTGGCCATGAGTTTTATATGGAGAAAAAAAGTACCCCACCGGATGATAATGGTACCAAAAGAATTAGTTACTCATTTCTACATTCTTCTGCCTTTCCAGAAGTAGTTCCATTCGCTAGTCTAAATTGTATCAACCCTGTAAATGAAGATACCGGTGAGCGGGAAGTTACTTGTTATATCAGTAATCAACCATTTGTTTTAGATAAGATGGTGGTATCTCCGGGAGATATTGGCCCAAATTATATATTTGGCCAAAATGAGAATGGCGACACGTTTGAAGCCTTTCGCTATAATTACCTGCCCAATTATGGCATGCCAGAAGAACCTGAACCTGATGAATAACTGTTTCTGACTAATGGACTGTTGTCTGAAGTGCTTGCCATAGATATAGTCTGATCATTCCGGTGGTTAGGATGCGTTCGGTCAATCCCTCGAAGGTAATCTTATTCTGGGGCACAGATTCTGTGTGAATGCGAGAAGGCTAAAGTTTCATACGGGTCTTGAGGGGGTCATGATAAGATGTGCGGTCGTTGCGAACCTAAGATTGATTTTGGCTGTCTTTGTCTTTTTTGCAGGACTATGGCTATGGACTTAACCTTGGTTCGTTTGTGCTGTTTTACAGATAGCTGTAAATAATAAAATGCCCACACATCCACCTCGTTTACCTAACAACCCAGGCCAAGTTTTATTGGTTATCGGGATTATCTTTATAGCCATAAATTTACGACCGGCACTGGCCGGGGTGGGGCCGTTGATTGAAGATATTCGTGCGGCTACCGGCTTATCCAATGCCATGCTGGGCTTGTTGACAACCGTGCCACTGATTGCCTTTGCTGTGATATCCGTGTTCACTTCTTTATTGACGCGGCGTTTTGGGATTGGGGCAACGATGTTGGGGGCTTTATTTTTGTTAACGTTAGGTATCGTGGTGCGCTCCATACCTTCAGTGTGGGCGCTTTATTTTGGCACGCTGCTGCTTGGTGTGGCCATTGCTTTTGGTAATGTATTGTTACCGGGTCTGACAAAGCGTAACTTTGCGGCTCACTCAGGTCTGATGACCGGTTTGTATTCTAGCTTTATGGGTGTCGGTGCGGCTTTGGCGGCCGGTTTGAGCGTGCCTTTAGCCCGGCAAATGGATTTGGGTTGGCGTGGTTCACTGGTGATCTGGTCAATCTTGTCCATTGTGGCATTGATTATTTGGATGCCACAGCTGGGTCGATTACGAAAAGAGCCCAATAAAAGGCGTTTTATTGATGGTTTGAAATCCATGGGTCAATCAGTGTTGGCCTGGAAAGTGGCTTTGTTTATGGGATTTCAATCGCTCACGTTTTATGTGATTTTGGCTTGGCTGCCGGCGATATTATTAAGCCGGGGATATGCGGCTGAGTTTTCCGGATGGATGTTGTCGTTATCGCAGATCACCGGTGTGATAGGTTCCATGATTATGCCGTATTTTGCCGGCAGGGTAAAAGATCAACGTGCCATGGTTGTGGTACTTATTTCCCTGGAGATTGTCGCCTTGTTGGGTTTGTTGCTGCCGCAATTAGGTTGGGTGGCTTTATGGGTTGGTTTAATCGGCTTGGTGTTGGGGGGTTCATTTGGTTTGGCACTATTATTTATCGTATTACGTTCTGACGACACCGAAACAGCCACTGAGTTGTCCGGTATGGTACAGTCCATTGGCTATTTAATTGCCGCGGTTGGACCCGTTTTGTTGGGAAGTCTGTACGACTGGAGCGGTGACTGGTTCTATCCCGTGATTGTTCTTATTTTGACGGCTTGTATTAAGCTATACACGGGGTTGGGTGCCGGAAAACCCGGCACCGTCTGAAAGCAATGTTTAATCAGACTTCATGCTATTTTGTACCTGGCTGAACAAATCAGATACCTCAGCATCCGGCTTTTGGGTGATAAGGCTCACCACTATAATCGCGAAACTGGCCATTATAAACCCGGGGACAATTTCATAAATAATTGAGCTCAGGCTTGAACCATTGATTGTTACAGGTGCATAAATCCAAAATAAAACTGTGGCTGCACCAACCACCATGCCGGCAATGGCACCGGCCAGGTTCATGCGTTTCCAGTAAAGACTCAAAATAATCAACGGTCCAAAAGCCGCGCCAAAACCGGCCCAGGCATTGCTGACCAAATCAAGAATACTACTATCGCGGTTATAAGCCAGATAGATGGCGCATAAAGCCACCGCAATAACGCTTAAGCGACCGACAAAAACCAGTTCCTTATTTCCGGCCTCCCGACGTACAAAGGTCTTATAAAAATCTTCGGTCAGCGAACTTGAACTGACCAGAAGCTGTGATGAAATGGTGCTCATAATGGCGGCTAATATCGCGGCCAGTAAAAAGCCGG
>CAZWVE010000044.1:0-8248 GCA_964636925.1 uncultured Marinicella sp. | reverse complement strand
TCACCCAGGCAAAAACCGGACGTTCAATAAAATAGCGTGCCATAATTATTCCTGACTTTGAGTTTGTTTAGATTCGGCTTGTGACTGTTTTTGAGTCGCGGCCTGTGGTTGTTCCGAACCTTGCCAGGGACTGGTTTTCACTTCAGCACCGGGCTGCAATTTCTGGTAACCAACCACCACCAGCTCTTCACCGGCCTGGATTCCATTTTCAATAATCCACTGATCCTGGTAGGCTTGCCTGCTTTGCAGGGTTTTCTTAGTCGCGGTATTATCATCATTCACCACCCATACATCTAAACCGCCTAAGGGGTTGCGTGAAGTGGCGCGTTGCGGCACCAATATGTCTTCTGACGTGCCCAACTGTAAGCTGGCAGTCACAAACATACCCGGCAATAAATTCACCGGCTCATTTTCAATCACGGCTCGCAAGGTAATGGCGCCTGTACTCTGCTCAACCACGACATCTGAAAACTCAAGGTAGCCTGTGAGACTCTCACCATTGTTCTGGGGGATACTGACGGTTAAACGATTTTCTTGCGGGGTTTGTTCTTCTGAATCTTGTGTTTCTTTGGCACGCTGTTGTTGGCTTAAAAGAGACATCACACGCTGCGCCCGATCGGCTGATACCTGCATGTCCACATAAACCGGTGATAACTGCGTGATAATAGCCAGCGGTTGTTGCTGACCGGAGCTGACTAAAGCCCCTTCAGTTAAAAAGGTTTGGCCGATTCGTCCCGAAATAGGCGCTTTAATTTGCGCATATTCGATATTGATTTTTTGCAAATCCACATTCGATTGGGCCACTGCGATACCGGCTTCGGCCTGGGCCAGTTGCGCTTCCACATCATCTAAATCCTGCTGACTCACGGCTTTTTGTGCTTCTAAGGAACGAATCCGTTGGGCCCGGGTTTTAATGGTTTTCAATTGCGCGCGGGCATTTTGTAAATCGGCTTCGGCACTTTTTAAATTGGCGATATAGCGGGCATCATCCAGCTGATACAGCTTTTGGCCTTTTTCCACCAAACTGCCTTGCTGATACAGTCGTTCTTCAATAATGCCTGATACCTGCGGTCGGACATCTGACTGGCGATAGGCCACAACCCGTGCCGGTAATTCCATGGTCATGTCCACAGATTGCTGCTTAACGCGGATGGTTTCAACCGGCACCGGACCTTGCGCACCGTAACCACCCATCATGCCCTGTGCATTTTCAGACGCTGATTTCGGCCATAATAACCAGGCCACAACAATGATTAAAACAAGGATAATCAAACCGGTGAAAAGTGTACTTTTTTTCATTTAATTTTCTCTAATTTTTTTAGAATAATGTGAGCAACCTGCGCTGTCATCAGAAACACAGCAACAATTTAATAACATATAGCCTCATTCACCCATTACAAGGAAAAGCCCACGCCAATCTGTACTTTTAAAAAACTGTATGGTAATGGAATCACCATGAATAAAAGGTCTATAGGGCAGGTTTTTATTTGATGCGCATTATACATTCATGAATGTATGTTGTCAAAATTTAATCTTACTGGTAGAATGTCGCCATGCGCAAAACCAAAGAAGATACTCAAAAGACCCGCCAGGATATTCTACAGGCGGCTGTAGAAAACTTTTCTGCAAAGGGTTTTTTTAACACCAGCCTCAATGACATCGCCAAAACCGCCGGTGTCACCCGGGGTGCTGTGTACTGGCATTTTGATAACAAGGCTGAAATTTTCGACGCCCTGCATGCTGACCTGCATGAGCCTTTTATCGAGCATGTGCTGGCTGATCTGGAAACCGATTCGCCCCACCCAATCCTACAATTGCGCGATTTAATGAGCCAGTTATTATTGGAATTAGCCGAGAATCCAACCAAACAACAAATTATGAGGCTGTTTTTGAATTGTGATTATTCAGGCGTACTGGCACCCTGTAAAGCACGTCATAAAGCCAGTAAAGAAGAAAGTCTTGCACTATTTCAAGCTTATTTTAAGCGTGCGCAAGACAAGGACAAACTCAGCTCGGATGCTGACCCGGAAATTCTGACCTTAACCTTTCACTGTTTTTTAAAAGGCTTACTGATTGAATACGTCAACACCGACCTGATTGACTTAAAAGCCCATGCAAAGCCCTTAATCAATCAACTGTTCGAAGGGTTAAAAGCGATCCACGATCAACCATGATTTACCTTTGGGTTAATTTAATAGCTTTAGCGTGTATATTAACTTTACTGTTTCACTATAAACGCCGAACTGAATGGTCAGGTGTTTTTAAAATCATTGCCAGTTTATGTTTCTTTTTGCCAGCGCTTATTTTTACACTCAGAACGAATGCTGATTATTTTTCTGTTTTTCTGACATTAGGATTTGGCTTTTCCCTGACTGGTGATGTCTTATTAATTAAAACCAGTGATAAACGCTTATTTCTCATTGGGCTATCGGCTTTTTTCCTGGCACACATTTTTTATGCCTTTGCCTTTAATTTTTCAGGAATCATTCGTCACGAGCTTTTAATGACGTCGATTGTGGTTTTTGCGGCCATGATCGGTTGTTTTGTGTGGTTATACAAACACCTGATAGGTGTTATGAACATAGCTGTATTGGCTTATCTTACTGCCATTGGTTTAATGCTTATTTCCGCCATGGTAACCCGTCATCCTGAACAACAGTTAATTACAGCCGGCGCGGTGTTGTTTGCCCTATCAGATTTGTATGTCGCTCGCCAGCGATTTGTCACACCGGGCTTTCAAAATCGTCTCATTGGTTTACCGTTATATTATGCCGGTCAATGTCTGTTTCTAACTGCGCTGTATCAATTTTGAATATGCCATAAAAAACCCGCAGCATGGCGGGCTTTTTATTAGGCTAAAGCTGATGATTAATCAGCCGTTTCAAAACCATCTTCAAAGATTAAATCAATCGGAGCTTCACAGACACCTGACGGCACCGTAAAAGATTCAACTTCATCACCCAAACTACCACTGCTTCCCGAGGTTGCACCTTCTCCGAGTCCCCGTTTAGCAAAAGCAGACCAGATTTCGCAGTGATTGACACCGGCATTATTGGCCGTATCTGCCGCTAATATGGCATCTCGTCCACTTTCAAAACCGGGAGAACAAGGCTGTAATTTAAGGCCATCTATCACCAGTTGCAGGGCTATGTTATTACCTCCACTGCCCTGATAAATATCTTCATCAAATCCATGTTTATCCACTAGATTCCAATACATATCCCATAACATGGCCGTCCAAATAGAACCCACACCATGGGGTGAAATATCACCTCCACCATAATCAAAATCAGCAACGTCCGCAAATGTATGCGGATTAATATTCATATCCCGTGAATAAGGATAAGTCCGAATACCGTTGGGGTTTTGAGTGGCAAAATGACCCATGGGCCGGGCATCATTGGCTTGATCGCCGGCCTGAGCCGTCATAACCAGAGCGAAGAAATCACTCCAGCCCTCACCCATTTGTTCCGCATTCCACAGACAACTGGTTGTGCTCGGGCCGCCGGTTAACCGATTGGAAATACCATGACCATACTCGTGAATAATAATGCCATTATCCAAATCTCCGTCGCGATCAACACCATCTTTACCCAATGTTCCATTCACTGTCGTTGCTTGATTTTTCAACATGATGCCATTATTTTCACTGATCATAACAGCCGCTATACTCACCTGATTTCCTTGTGCGCCGGCCCCCATGGTGATTACCTGGTTACCATCTTGATTATTGGCCACAATGACCGCGCTGGCACCGGCATTTTCGGCATTTAAAGCTTTGGTACCAAATTCACAGCTTCCCCGATCAATTAATGCAATATTGCCAGCTGTAAACCCGGTAAGCCCATTACAGCCTTCACTGCCATTGGCCGTACCATCATCCACCAGTTCAATATCTCCGGTTATACCGGCGCCATCTAAAGTGGCACCAAAACCAGCCGGTGCTGCTGTATAAAAACCGGCAATAGTGGTTGGCGAATTAACCGTTAATCCGGCACGAGCGGTAAATATATACATTTGCATACGCGGGTTCTGACCATCACCCGGTGTAGCAAAATTGGCATTATTGGTACCCGAACCATCCAGGGCATCCGCATTGACGGCATCACTGCCCAAGCCACCGTTACCGTAATTATTTTCCTGAAAATTACCCGCGGCTTCATCAAATCCATAATGATACATGACATCATGAATAATGTTGTTCCAATAAAATAAATTCACAATCGCAGCCGCCACATTGTCACCATCCGTAGGTTCCAATTGGCCATCCCAGGTGTACAAAAAATCCAAGCCGGCACCACCATCCGGTCGAAACCCCCCAGAATTATTATTATCTTGATCTTCCTGAGCAAAGACATTATTACCACGGGTGTCGTTGTACTCAGCACCTGCCACAGCGTTGGTATCATGCCAACCAAACGGCGACGCCACAGAATCCGCAGGATCGTTCACCACGCTGAATGCCGCACCCACTGCAGTCGGGCTTTCATACGGTAATGGCAACACCTCATAAGAGGCGTGGGCTTGCCAACTGACTTGATCAATCACTTCATTGCTTTGGGCATCCACCCGCAAACTCCACCAATTATCTTTGGTCTGAATCGACATATCCCAGGCTAAATTCAAAGAACCATCCGGCATTTTTTGATACACCAGTTTAACCGGAATATCAACACCGGAAATCTCATCACCGCGAAAAGTGATTGACTGATTTATTCCCCGGCTTGCTGTAATGGCTACCGGCGGTAAATAGGTATCAATATTTAAATGGGCTGCTGCCGAAAGCACCGCCTGATCTGCCGCAACATTCTCAACCGAGGTGTTTATTTTAGTCACAGCATTGGCCACAAATTGACTATGTTTGTTCAAAACAGCACCATCTTTGGTCAGGTTAATCTGTAAATCCCCACCCTCAACTTCAATACCCTTAACATATTGACGCCACACCAAATGTTGTACCCCATTATGTTGTGTCACATAAGCATCGCGAATACGGGCATCTAAAATATCCTGTCTTGTAACTTGTAGGCTTTGGTGGTTTTTCAGTAGATATTGACGGGCCGAATCGATGGCCCCCTGCAAACTCATTGACTGGCCATAACTGACGGACATTAAACCAAACAACAAGACAAGCAACGCGCAACGGCGAAAAGATAAATTCATTCGATAACTCCTCTCTTTATTATTAAAAAATTGTGCCATCATAAAACAATGATTGAGATGTTACCACAAAAAAACCCGTCCAAAAGACGGGTTTGTGACGTGAATCAATTAGTCAGCCATTACTCGCCGTATTTCACCACCTTTTGTTCGATGGTACCAAAGATGTCTTCGCCATTGTCGTTGGTGATTTGAATTTTAACGGTATCGCCAAAGCGCATAAAAGGGGTTTTGGCTTCACCGTGCTCAATCACTTCCAGCACCCGTTTTTCAGCCAGACAAGTGGAACCTTTGGCCATATTATGATTGGCAATGGTACCGGAACCGATAATGCAACCGGCAGACAGGGGTCTGGTTTTGGCGGCATGGGCAATCAGTTCGGCGAAATTAAATTGCATATCAACACCACAATTGGGTTCACCAAACCATTCGCCGTTATACCAGGTGCGCATCGGTAAGTGAATTTTGTTATCGTGCCAGGCTGTCCCCAGTTCGTCCGGTGTGACGAAAAATGGACTCAAGGCTGTACGGGGTTTGGATTGAAGAAAGCCAAAACCTTTACCCAATTCAGCCGGTATCAGGTTTCGTAGCGACACATCATTTAATATGCAAATTAGCTGAATGTATTGACCGGCTTCTGCAGGCGATACATGCATGGGCACATCTGAGGTAATGACAGCCGCTTCAGCTTCAAAATCAATACCGTACTCTTCACTCACCACCTCAATATCCTGATTAGCGGCTAAAAAACCATCGCTGACGGCCTGGTACATTAAGGGGTCTTCTTTGAAACTTGGTGGCATGTCAGCACCACGGGCTTTACGGACGCGCTCCACATGAGCAAGATAGGCACTGCCGTCCAAAAATTGCAGACCGCGGGGTAACGGTGCCATAACTTGATTCATATCTAAGTCAAAGGCATCATTGACACCGCCCTCATTCAAGTGCTGATAAATAGTATTGAGTTGTGGTGCGGTTTGCTCCCAATTATCCAGGGCTTGCTGCATGGTATCGGCGATCTGCGGCACAGTCACCGCTTTTGTACCTTGTCGGTTAACCACCACCAACTGGCCGTCTCGGGTTTGATTGTTAATTGTTGCTAATTTCATTGTTCACTCCAGGAATTAATGTAACCGGACCATTCCACTTCGTTCGCCTCAGGGCAAACATCCAGTGGATCTCGTGTATCAATCATGACCGCCACTTCTTCGGTCATTTGATTGGATTGTTCAAAGGCTTTTTCCATGGCTTTTGGATGCGGACCATGGGTCAAACCAGCCGGATGTAATGTCATCATCCCAGGATGAATGTTGTCCCGGGAAAAGAAATTACCGGCATGGTAAAACAGGACCTCATCGTAATCATCGTTGTTATGATAAAACGGTACTTTTAATGCTTTCGGATCCGTCTCAAATAAGCGTGGCACAAAAGTACAGACCACAAAACGCTCACCCACAAAGGTGGTGTGTGCCGAGGGCGGTACATGATATCGGTGACTCATCACAGGCGATATATCACGCCAATTTAAAGCAATCGGCATGAGATCTCCCTGCCAGCCAATGGCATCTAAGGGGTTAAATGGAAACGTCACGCGGTTAAATTCATTGCGACGTTTAATCACCACTTTCCAGCGATCTTCACTGTATTGACCCTGAAAAGCCGCATCAATTTCAGGCACCCGATACACCGCGGTATCGACGATGGCGTTAGGACCCAATAAGCCTTTATCGGGCGCTTTAAAATGGCTGTTGGTGGCTTCAATCATGAGTATTTCACAAGGGTTATCCATTTCAAGCCGCCACATGGTGCCTTTGGGAATCATGACGTAATCACCTTCTTTAATCACCAGATGTCCAAAGTCACAAAACAAATGCGCCGTTCCTTTGTGGAAAAACAACAAATCATCCCCATCGGCATTGCGCACCAAACGGTTCATCGACGCTTTCATATGCATCATCCGAATCTGAGTACTTTTATTGCGCAACAGTACCGGTGCCTGCCAGGGACTGGTCTGCGTGTCTTCCAGCTCATTGGTGTCAAAAGCCCGCGGCCGGTTATCACCCTCAAAATCACTCCAGCCGGTGTGTTTATGGCGATGATAAAAATGGGTGACGGGGCCAAAAAAACCTTCCTTACCCATTTCGCGTTCATAACTGTCTTTGGGCAAATCAAAATGCGCCTGACGCGCCACTTTGCCCTGTTTTTTAAAGAGTTTAAACCAATGACTACTCATCTAAATAACCCCGCTTTTGCTGTTCCAACTCAATCGATTCAAACAAGGCCTGAAAATTCCCTTCACCAAAACCTTCGTTGCCTTTACGCTGGATGATTTCAAAGAAAATAGGGCCAATATTGGTCTGCGTAAAAATCTGCAATAATAACTGCTTTTTGGTTTCCTCATCAGCATCAATCAAGATATGATTTTTCTGCATTCTGGCCACATCTTCATTGTGTTCAGGAACACGACGATCGATGATGCTGTAATAGGTATCCGGGGTTTCTAAAAATTCAACACCGGCGGCTCGCATCGACTCAATGGTTTCATAAATATTATCTGTGAACATAGCAATGTGTTGAATCCCTTCCCCTTTATATTCATCCAGGTATTCGTTAATCTGAGATTTCGGATCATTCGATTCATTTAAAGGTATTTTCACTGATCCATTGGGTGACGTCATGGCTTTGGATACCAGACCGGTTTTCGAGCCCTTGATATCAAAATAGCGGATTTCACGAAAATCAAATAAATCTTCGTAATAAGCGCTCCATTTTGCCATGTTGCCGAAGTATAAATTATGCGTCAGGTGATCAATAAAGGTTAAACCAAAGCCGGTCGGATTCTGATTAACACCCGGGATATCATCAAAATCCCGTGCCAGTACTGCTTCATAAGAGCCTTTATCCAATAAATACAAAGCCGCATCACCGATACCCTTAATGGCCGGAAAATCCAAACCATTATCCACTTTAATTTGTTCCGAACCGCCTTTCAAACTGTGTTCTAAGGCCGCATCCTTGTCATCAAACACAATCGAGAACCCCGGTGCACTTGGACCGTGCTTTGCATGAAAGTCGGCGGCAAAGCAAC
>CAZWVE010000043.1:0-8355 GCA_964636925.1 uncultured Marinicella sp. | reverse complement strand
TAATACTGAAAACGCTTCCATGTTGAGCATCGGGCTCAGTGTCTTTGTGGTCGGTATTGCGGCGTTAAATCTGGTACTTGATTTTGATTTTATTGAGCGCGGCAGCGAACAAAACCTGCCCAAGCACTTTGAATGGTATGGTGCTTTTGGTCTCATGGTAACCCTGGTGTGGCTGTACATTGAATTGCTGCGCTTATTGGCCAAATTAAGAGAATAAACCGTGTCCATAGAAGTCATTCAAGCTGATTACCGTAACCCGCAACATGCCCGTCATGTGATTGAGTTATTGGATTGCTATGCCACCGACCCCATGGGCGGTGGCATGGCCTTGAGTGACTACACCGCGCAAAATCTGATACCGGCTTTGGCAGATCGGCAGGATGCTTTTAGTATTCTGGCGTATGTGGATGGCCAGCCGGCCGGTTTAATCAACTGCTTTGAGGGATTTTCCACATTTGCCTGCCGACCGCTCATTAATATCCATGATGTGGTGGTGGCCGGAGAATACCGCGGTATGGGACTGAGTCGAAAAATGTTTGATATGGTCGAAGACATCGCACAACAGCGTCAGTGTTGTAAAATGACCTTGGAAGTGGTTACCGGTAACACCACCGCCCAGGCCGCCTATGAACGCTTTGGTTTCAAACCCTACCAATTAGATGATAAACACGGTGTCGCCATGTTTTGGGAAAAGTCCTTAGCGTCATGAAATCTTTCGTATTACCAATCTTAACCTTATGTTTTCTCGTCGCTTGTCAGCCGTCAACGGATCATGAACAGCACCAATCAACGACAATGACAGGTTGCAGCAAAGAAGCTAAAGTCTGTCCTGACGGACAAACAGTTCATCGAAATCCGACACGCGATTGTGACTTTGACCCTTGTCCCGAGCCGGCATCGGAAATTGACTGCATGGATGATATGAAACAATGTCCCGACGGTTCATTTGTGACCCGTGACGCCCAAAACAACTGTCAATTCAAGTCTTGCGCAGATGACGCGCAAAACAAAGAACCGATAGTGTATTGTACCCAGGATGTTATGCAATGTGACGATGGCAGTTATGTCGGCCGGGACCCGGAAAAAAACTGTGCCTTCAAACCCTGTCCAGACGGTTCCCAGCCGGAACGCTCAAAACCCCGCATCGAGTAATGCCCGCCAGGTGGGCACAGCATCTAAATCTCCTTGTTCAAAAGCCAGCGCCTTTAAACGGGCATTATTAATTATCAGGGCCGGATCAATGGCGGCTTTATCGGCTTTTTCTTTCACCGCTTTTTTCATGGTTTGAAATTGTTGCCCCTGACGGCTGTTGAGTTTTACCGCTTTTGGCGGTGTGCTGTCGATGGTGGGATCTTGATTATGGAGCGCCGCCAGTAATGCCCGGCCGTTATATTTAACAAATTTAGGGTAAAGACCGATTTCAAACAGATCTTCAAACTGATTGACCTTTTGCACGATGGCCAAAATCTCAGGCGGCTTTAAAATCCAATTTCGCGGTTTATTACGTTTTTGCGCCAACTGGTCGCGCCATAACAGCACGCGCCATAAACGTTCACTTTGTTCACCGGCAAGCCGTTGGGTTTTCACCAGCTTTTGAAACATTTTCTGATTGTGTTCATCTTGATTCAACTGGGCAAGCTGTTGTTGCATCAGTACCGTAAACAACGGCATCAGACCGCGTTCTTCTACCCGCGCACTTAATCGCGACTTTAAATCATACAGATAATAAATATCCTCAACGGCGTAGGCCATTTGCTCTTCTGATAAAGGTCGTTGTAACCAGTCAGAACGGCTCATTCCCTGAATTAAATTAACATCAAATTCAGCTTCCACGAGGTTCTGATAAGAAGTGTGCAAAGGATATCCGGCCAGAGCAGCGGCCACTTGCGTGTCAAACACCGCCTCCGGTGTCGTGTGAGTCACTTGCTGCCAAAGTTCCAAATCCTCAGAACCCGAATGCAGTACCAATCGCTTAAACGCCGGTAAAAACAAGTCGGCCAATTCTTTCATAGCAATATCCACCAAATAAAAGGTATCATCTATATGAACTTGCAGTAAAGCCGGATTAAGATAAAAAGTCCGGGACCGCTCAAATTCAGTATCGACCGCATAAAATGTTTTATCATCAATGTCGGTCTTAAGTTTTTGCGCGACATTAATGTCATCAACGAATTGAAAATTTGATAGAATTTTAGCCATGAAAATCAGTAAAACCTTTTTATTATTCGGACTCTTCATTTTATTGGCAGCCTGCCAACATGCAACCAAAAAGATTGCCAATGAGGACACCCAACTCACTATTTTAGCCGTGAATGACGTCTATCGCATTGCCGGAATTAACCGGGGCAATACCGGTGGTCTGGCACGGGTACGTGCGTTGCGAACCCAATTAGAAGCCAATAATGACCACGTTTTAGTGTTACATGCGGGCGACTTTTTACACCCTTCTTTTAACAGTAAGCAAGACGACGGTGTCGCCATGATTCGCACCCTGAATTATTTAAATGGGCAGGCAAACGCTTTTGATGAAGACATGTTGGTGACCTTTGGCAACCATGAATTTGATAAAGGCCGGCTTAAGCACGTGCCGCTCATGAACGATTTACTGGCACAATCTGAATTCACCTGGCTTGACAGCAACATTGAATTGTCGGCCGATGGCATCGAATCCGACCGGCTCCAACCCTATGTGTTAAAGCAATACGGACCGTATCAGGTGGGCGTTTTTAGTTTTACCACCGATATGGCACATCCTGAGTATATCGACCATTTTGATCATTTCAGCGCAACCGCAGAACATTATGTGCCGCTGTTACGCCGGGCCGGGGCGGATTTTGTGATTGCCCTCACCCACCAAACCATGGCCGATGATGAGAAGATGATGGCACTACCCATCGAATATCGTCCGGATATTATCTTTGGCGGCCATGAACATTTCGCCCAGGTAAAAACAGTCAACGGCCGATGGATTTTAAAAGCCGATGCCGATGCCGCCTCAGCGGTGGTGGTGAATATTGATTTAGCACAACCCCAGGCCGCATTATTACCCCAGGTTATGCCCCTGGCTGATAACATCAAACCGGATGCCGACACCTTGACTCTGGTGAATCAGCTCAATGCAGACATTGAACAGAAATATTGCGCCAGGCACCAATCAGAACCACGTTGCTTGCAACAGGTGCTGGGCACCACTGACACTGAACTGGTGGCGGAAGAAACCACCATTCGCCGCTATGAAACTAATTTGGGCAATTTACTGGCTGATCTCTCTCTGCAGGCTTTCCGCGATTGTAACGCCGATGTGGCATTACTTAATTCCGGCAGTATTCGTTTGAATCAAAATATCCCTGCCGGCAGCGACATTATCAGCAAACATCTCCACGAAATGTTCCCTTATCCCAGTAACTTACAACTGATTGAGATTCCGAAGTTGCTGTTAAAGGATATTTTGCAACACAGTGTGTCTAATTGGACCGCCAACGGTCATTGGTTACAGGTGGCCGGTTTGTCTTTTATCCATGACCCGAACACAGAAACGGTCAGTCATATTCACCTGCATAAAGACCCGCAAACACTGTCTGAAAACAGCGCCGGCACGGTGCGAGTGGTGATGCCCCATTATCTGTTGTCCGCCAACACCGACCAGGATGGTTACACCATGGTTCATGAAAACATGATTCAAGCCTGTGATGCCAATGGCAGTGAATTAAAAGAATTACTGACCGATTACCTGCAACGCCATGCCCATGGCATCGCCCCGAAACGGGATTATCGAATCTGTAACACAACGCGCGATCATTGTTGGCATGAGCATTAAAGAAGTCATTATGGCGCTGATTTGGCTGGCATTGGTCGGCGTGCTCTATGCGCTTAAAACCGGCCCCAATTATTTTCAGACCACCGATGATGATTTCATTCAAACCGAACAACAAGCAAACGTAAGCGAGGAGCCCGATGATCCCGGCCAGACTGCCGACAACGCGAATCGGGAACTTATCCGAACCCAGGTACAAATACCCAATTGGCTGCCCGCTGACAGCCAACTGAACGAAAATAACTTAACCGCTGAAGACTTAATCACCTTAGCACAATTGGCCGTTGATAATGACCATGTGTTTTTTCCGGAAAGTCAAAATGCCCTATATTATTTAATGCTGGCGCAAAGCATTAACCCCGATTTGCCAGAAATAAACACTTTACAGACCTTACTTCATGCCCGCTTATACCAGGCCGCAGACCAGGCCATGGCCAACTATGATGCCGACAAACTCACCGCTTTAACAGCACGCTTAAAATCATTGGCCCCGGATGACCCTAAAATACCTGATTATACCGACCAAATTAGCACCATCTTTAACATACAGCAGCTAACCCAGGAAGCCCGTAATCGGTTAGAAGATAATGATTTATATGCCTTTAACCACCAGGATGCCATACACAGTTTTCAACAAGCCCAAAAGCTTGATCCCAATTATCCACCGCTGATTGAGCTGGAAAACCAGTTATTGGCAACCATCAGCCAACAAGCTATTCGCGCCGCCGAGGAAGGTGATTTTGAAGTGGCGCAGGTGCAATTAAGAACTTTAGCCCAATTAAACAATGAGCATCCCCTGTACACAGAAACCATTCGTCTGGTGGAGCAGCAAAAGCAGCAACGCTTTAATTATTTGGATCGTCAATTCTACCTGGCCATCAAATCATTACAGCTGCACCGGGCCGAAGAGCTGTTTGAAAAATTAGTTCAGTTAAGACTCGAACCGGATTTAATTCGACCGTACGAACAACAATTAAAACAAGCCCAGACTTATGGCATCTATGCAGTGTTTGATGTTTTTAGTGATAATTTATCCGATCAGGGACAAGGGCCTGCCATGGTGGTTATGCCGGTGGGTAGTTTTTTTATGGGTCGTGCCGATGGCCCCAAGTACCAAAAACCGGCCCACTGGGTTAACTTTAAAACCGCATTTGCTGTCTCGCAACATGAGATTAGCGTCGAAGAATTTGCCCGCTTTATTCATGCCACCGGCTATAAAACCACCGCCGAACAACTCAACCGCAGTGTTATTTATAATCCACGCACCGGCCGATTTAAAAATAAACATGGCATCAACTGGCGACATGATTACCTTGGCAAAAGAGCCGACAGCAACCTGCCTGTTATTCATGTTTCCTGGTCAGATGCCAACGCCTACGCCAACTGGTTAGCACAACAAACCGACGAACCTTATCGCCTGCTTTCGGAAAGTGAATTTGAATATGTACTCAAAGCCGGTTCGCAGGAGCCATTTCCCTGGGGTGTCAGTTCGCCCCCTGAAAATTACGGCAATTTAAGTGGCAGTGATGACCGCTTACGCGGTAGTCGGGTCCGCTGGCGTGAAGGTGTGGACAATTATGGTGACGGTTATTGGGGACCGGCACCGGTCAAACAGTTCAGCGCCAATTTGTTTGGTCTCTATGATTTAAGCGGCAATGTCATGGAATGGGTGGAAGACTGCTGGCATGACAGCTATTTCAGAGCCCCCGATGACGGCAGCGCCTGGGTTAACAAAGGCTGTGAAAAACGGGTTATTCGCGGTGGTCACTGGGCCAGCGCGGTGGAGGAGTATCACAGCAGTCATCGTAAACAAGCAGAAACCACATTAACCGATCCACGCCTGGGTTTCCGGGTGGCCAAAACATTGGAATTTTAATTAACAAACCAGAATGTTAAACAACAATTAATCTGTTTAATCTATCGGTTTAAGCGATTGTATCGTTCATAAATTTCAATTATACAAAGCCTTGATTAAGGTTTATAATAATAATTTATCAACAGAAAAAGGAGAGCAACCATGTCAATAAACACAGGAATAAAAGCTGAAAGTCGCAGTGAAATCGTCGAAGGTTTGAGTAAACTGTTGGCCGATACGTACACACTTTATTTAAAAACCCATAACTACCATTGGAACGTGACCGGCCCGATGTTTAATACCTTACACGCCATGTTTGAAGAGCATTACACTGAGCTGGCCGAAGCCGTCGATGTGATAGCTGAGCGCATCCGTGCCCTGGGTGAATTTGCCCCCGGTTCTTATCACGCATTCTCTAAACTCACTGATGTCAAAGAAGAAACTGAAGTGCCGGAAGCCACACAAATGATTCAGAACTTACTGGATTCTCATGAAACGGTTATTCGTCATGCCCGTAAAGTAGTCACGTCAGATGCCATCGAAGGCGATGAAGTGAGTGCCGATATCTTAACCCAACGAATGGATTTCCACGAAAAAACCGCCTGGATGCTGCGTTCTTTACTGAATCAATAAGCAAGCCAATACCACTGTGAAAAAAGGAACCGGTTTTACGGTTCCTTTTTTATGTCATTTTTATATTTCACGACGTTTTTGTACCGTTTTTCGAACCGAACGCGTCACTCGCTCAGCCGCGCCATCAATGGCCGCATGAATATTCTTGTCACGATGGGTTACTGCAAACGGCTTTAAGCCCCGCAATCGCACCTCCATGGTGCAGCGCATGTCATCATCACCACCTTTTTGACCGTTTTCATCAGCCACATGAACCTCAACCCGTGTTACCTGGTCCCTAAAATTATGTAACGCGTCCGTCATCAGATTTTCTACATACGTTTGTAAAGATTCACCACCCACTATATTGTGATCATGATTAACTAAAATTTGCATAGGGTTCTCCTGAAAAAAAGACATTTTCGGCATAGACTGCCACATAACTTAATTCTGGGGGCTATTCACATTATTTCAAATTGATAAGTGAAATTTCAGCGATAAAATCCTTGCCATTATAAATAAATAACTTATACTTATCCCTCCCGTGCCGGGGTGGCGGAATTGGTAGACGCGCCGGATTCAAAATCCGGTTCCTTTGCGGGAGTGAGAGTTCGATTCTCTCCCTCGGCACCATGAGTACCTTTCAAGCAGTATCATAAAGCACCACCCTCCCCTTTAAACCCTTATAAAACCTACATTTAAGCCTTTATACGGTATCACAAAGGTTCTTTACTTCTCATGCCTTTTGTTGGTAAACTTGTTGGTAACTTTGAAATAACCCAGTGTGGATAGGGCGTTTTTTAGTCGGAGTTACCAACAAACACCGCTGAAATCCAGCTATACCAACGGTTTAAAAAAGTAACAAATTGCAGAAAGTTACCAACAAACGCCAAAAATAGTTACCAACAAATGAAGCTAAACATAAGCACCATACAATCAGCCAAACCCAAAGCCAAGCCCTACAAGCTAAGCGATGGTAAAGGCTTGTTTCTTTTGGTCAATAAAAACGGATCTAAATGGTGGCGGTTTAGTTATCGCTTTAACGGCAAACAGAAAACCTTATCAATGGGCGTTTTCCCAGACACCGGGCTGGCCGAGGCAAGGCGCAAAGTAAACCAAGCCAGAGAACTATTAGCCAATGATAAAGACCCGGCAGATAAACGCAAAGAACAAAAAGCACAATCAAAGGGTGCCGATGCCTTTGAAACAATCGCCAGAGAATGGATAAACACACAATCCAACGAATGGAGCGAAAGCCACACCAAATCCGTGGTGGTATCACTTGAACAAAACATATTCCCAGAACTTGGACATGAGCCGATTAAGGACATTACCCCACTGCGGTTATTATCCGTATTAAGACAAATTGAAAGCCGGGGTTCTTTGGAGATGCTTAAAAAAGTACGCCAACGATGCAACGCTATTTTTGTTTATGCCAAAATTCACGGCTTAATTGAAAGCAATCCGGCAGAGGGTTTATCTCAAGTCCTACAAAGCCACAAATCAAAAAGCTACAACAGCATAAGCATTAAAGAATTACCCGAATTGATCACAGCCATTAACAGCTTCCCACTTGAGCCAACCACCAAGGCAGGCTTACAACTTGCCTTATATACTTTTCAGCGCACCAACGAAATCAGAGGCGCACAATGGCATGAGTTTGCTTTAGATACCGGGCTTTGGACAATACCGGCCGAACGCATGAAAATGAAACGTGAACACATTGTGCCGTTATCCAAGCAGGTGATTAAGATTTTAAAAGAACTACACCCGATAACCGGGCATTATCCTTTTGTGTTTGCTTCATCACACAAACCCCAGACCCAGCCATTTAGTGAAAATGCTATGCTGTACGCTTTATACCGTATGGGCTTTCATGGCCGTATGACCGTTCACGGCTTCCGGCACCTCGGTAGTAGCCAGCTCAACGAATTAGGCTACGATAGCCGACATATTGAAAAGCAGTTAAGCCATGAGGACAAAAACGAAGTCCGGGGCACCTACAACAAGGCAGAGTACCTACCGGCCAGAATTAAGATGATGCAGGAATGGGCGGACTTTGTGGACAACGCAC
>CAZWVE010000042.1:0-8567 GCA_964636925.1 uncultured Marinicella sp. | reverse complement strand
AGCTTTGCGTGAGATTCGTTTGAGTGATTATTTGCCGATGCCCCGACCTGATTTTTATTGGGATACTGAATAGTTCTGAAGTCATCATATTAAGCAAATTCTTATTACAGAGACACGAAATCCGGGCAGTTTTTCTTGCCATCAATTCAAAAACCAAATTCCGTAGAGACAAGGCATGCCTTGTCTTAAATTTACGGTATAAAAACCACACCCAAATTTTCAGACAAACCAGCCAGTCGTTTATCACGTGTCCACAAACGGGTGTTTTTCGACAACAAAGTAGCGGCTAATAAATGCAAGTCAATATAACCGATGCCTTTGCCCATAAGCTCTTGATTATCAAGTAGCAACAACACCTCATCATGACTGGCTTCGGTTACCTGCGGCAGATTTTGCCAAAGTAACATTAATTCAGCCCGATTTTGTAAATTCCCACAGGCCAATTCACCGATAATCATGGGGTGAATGCAAACTAAAGAGCGATTCAATAAATCAGTTAAGACAGAATCCCCGTTGCGCAAATAGTCGACCCAAACCGAGGTATCCACCAAAACCATCAATCCACAGCCGACCGACGACGTGGCGCATCTTCTAAATTCTGTTCAGACCCGCCTAATTGAGCCAATCGGCGTGTACTTTCGCGCTCTATAAGTGCTTTTAAGCCTTCTCGCAGCAAAGCAGATCGTTCATTAATGCCAGATAAAGCCACGGCTTTGGCCATTAATTCATTGTCAATCGTCACAGTTGTTCGCATAAATCACCACATCATCATAATCACCATCATTATATGCTGACTATGATGTATCGTGCAATCAATCTAAAATGATATTCGTAGAGACAAAGCAGGCCTTGTCTTAACTCTCGGAATACCAATCTGGTGTCTATCCAAGTGTTCAATAAAACCCCTTATCAACTTTTTCCACACCCCAATCGATATTTTCCTACAAGCGAATCGACCTTTTGCGGTATTTTTATGGTTTATGATTTGATGTAATGTAATGGTGATTACTTTGAGAGAGGAGTTGCTGATGAATCAACAGGAATTAAATTTTGTAATGGCGGAAATTGAACTGATTATTGAGCAATTGGCAGATTGTCAGTTTTGTCATAAGGCGGTGCATGATGATAACCTTAAACTGCTAAAGCAATTATTTCGGATGAAGCTGGAGCGGGCCTGTGCCCTTAAAAAAGCTGGTTAATGACAGTCAGGGAGACACTCAGAAAAATCAGGGTCATAAAAAAGCCGACTTTGATAAAATCTTTCACCGCGTAGCCGCCGGGGCCCATAATCAAGGCCGAGACCTGGTGGGTCGGTAACAGAAAGGCGTTGGAGGTGGATATGGCAACAATTAAAGCGTACATGGCGGGATTACCGCCGGTTTCCAGCGCCATGTTAATCGCCAGCGGCACCAGCAACACGGTGGCACCGACGTTGGACATGACCAGAGAGAAAATTGTGGCCAGCAGAGCCAGGGTAAGTTGGTAAACGATTTGTGGTACATCGCCGAGGGCGACGATGGTGTTTTGGGCTATCCAGACGGCGGTACCTGTTTGTTCCATGGCAAAGCCCAAGGGTATTAAACAAGCCAGCATAAACACTGTTTTCCAACTAACTGCGCGATAGGCTTCATCCATATTCAGGACGCCAAAGATAATCATGCCTCCGGCACCAGTTAACAATGCCAGGGATAACTGCATATCGGTGAAAATAACCAAAGATAAGCTGATGGCAAAGAACAGCAGGGCGAAAGGGATTTTTTGCGGCCGTTGTTGTTCGCTCGGAGCATCGCTGACCAGGGTTAAGTTTCGGGAACGGCTTAGACCGATTTGATCATTCCAGCGGCCATGAATAATAAAGGTGTCACCCAGTTGCAGCTCTAAATCGTACATGGCTTCGCCGGTGTAGAGTTTGTTATTTCGGGATACCGCTAAGATGGTGATGGCGTATTCTTTACGGAAGTGGTATTCCGATAATTTGGTACCCAGATAACGGGAGCCGGGAATAATCACCGCTTCTGAGACACCGGAAATAGACGGGTTAAAACTGGTTTTAAAATGTCGCAGCTTGGGTAATACAGTGAGGTTGAATTCTTCAGCAAACCGTTTAATTTCATCAGGACTTCCCATCACCCCTAAGGTGGCGCCGTTCCAGATAAAGCGATCGCGGGGTGGTGCCAGGGTGGATTCACCATCACTGAATAAAGCTACCACCGGCGGTATATGTGGGTCAAATTCCAGTTCTTTAATCATTTTACCGACTAACGGACTGTCTTTATTGACAATCATTTCGGTGATGTTTTTATCGATATTATAATTTTCTCGGAAATAAGCGTCAGAACGGTGGTTATTGACATGTTTAACGGCTTTTTCTTTGGGCAGTAAAAAGCGACCCAACAACAGAAAATAAAGAATCCCAGAGACCAGCAGAGCCAGGCCGATGGGGGTCACGGAAAATAAACCGAAGGTATCCATGGTGTCGGTGCCTGAAGGCAGGGACTGATTTGACGTTTCAATCAAATCATTAAGCAGAATTAAAGGTGACGAACCCACCATGGTAACGGTACCACCGAGAATGGCGCAAAAGCCCATTGGCATCAATAATTTTGAGATGGGGATTTTCGCCGAACTGGCAATTTTACTCATCACCGGTAAAAACAAGGCGGTGGCGCCGACATTTTGCATAAAGCCGGAAATAACACCCACCGTTGAGGACACCACCGGCATCACCGTTTTTTCGGTTTTGCCGCCGATTTTGAGGATAAACTGCGCCACCGCACCCATGACACCGGTGCGATCGAGACCGGCCCCTAAAATCATGACCGCGATAATGGAAATCACGGCATTTGAGGCGAAACCTGAAAATAGCTGACTTTCCGGTACCAGACCGGTTAAGCCGAGCATCACCAAAATTAAAACCGCCGCCACATCAATCCGAATCACTTCGGTCACGAACATGAGAACGGTGTAGGCCAAAATTGCCAGAATCATCACCATTTCATTGGTCAGCGGTATGATTTCCATTAGTGCTTATGCCAGATTAAATCAAAGGAGGCGTGATTGAGACGTTGTCCCCGACGTTCAAATTTGGTCACCGGTCGCCAGTCAGGGCGGGGTGCATACCGTGATTGGGTTTGGCTGTTAGTGAGCCAATCTTTGTTTTGTTCAAACAACAAAGCCACCTCTTCGGCATAAGGTTGCCAGTCGGTGGCAAAATGTAATCGCCCGCCTGATTTTAATTTGGGCTTTATCAAATCCAGAAAAGGCTGTTGCACCAGTCGCCGTTTGTGGTGGCGTTTTTTATGCCAGGGATCGGGGAAATAAATATGCATGGCCGCCAGTGAATCATCGGGTATAAATTCGCGAATAATGTCCACCGCATCATTACGGATAATACGGATATTGTCCAAACCATATTCATCGGCGGCCATTAATAAGCGACCGACACCGGGCAAATGTACTTCAATGCCTAATAAATTCACTTCAGGATGGTTTTGCGCGGCATGAATCATGGACTCACCATTACCAAAACCAATATCCAGCCATACCGGATTGTCGTTGCCGAACACTTGCGAAAAGTCCAATGGTGATTGAGGTTCTAAGGCATAGTGTGGCATCAGCTTGTCCACCGCCTGTTGCTGACCGCTGGTCATTTTGCCCTTTCTTAACACAAAACTACGAATATGCGCGCGGTCTGATAAAAATTTCATGCCCGAATAGGAATCATATAAAAAAACTCTATTCTACTTAATTTAAGCGCGTCATGACCACCGATTAGAAAAAATTAGGCAAATTAGTGGCTTAGCAAGCATAGATTAAACAAATACAGATATTTTTAAGCGTTTAATATGCCTGTCCCATTTGTTGACAAGCTGTCGGGTGTTAACATCGTTGATATTCATTGTGAGGTTGATTATTGGCAATCAATCCCCGCATGAGGAATGCGCCTGAACCGACTATCGTGCAGTGAATTCAAATGACAATCATAGTCACTGATGCGGCCGGTTTCGGTGTCGAGCAAATGACAGTGCGGGTAGGGGTTTTTGTCATAGAAAACGCTGTTGTTGGCACTGATTTTTTGGATTAATTTGTGATCATGGAGCTGACAAAGTAACTGGTTGAGATGATTGCTGTTTTCAATCACATGACTGTGCTGCTGGTAATGGACTAAATCCTGTTCACCGGGATGGTAATTGGCCATGCGGATAAACAGCAATAAATCGTGTAATGCGAGATCGGTGATATCGTGCGTTTTTAAATCCGAATAAACCCGGTAATGGTGCATACATTGTTGTTGTACCAAGGCCGCTTCAATCAAAATATGTTGCACCTGGGTCTTGTCGAGTTTTTGTGGCTGCGCCAGGGCCAGATTAAAGCCGGATCTTATGCGTTGAAATATCTCGCCGGCGAGGCCGCCGAACCAGCTTCTAAAATGTTCACCATAATTATGTTTATTTAATGACAGAACATCATTGAGTTGAAAATGATTGGCGGGGGTAAGTTGTATGGACCAGTTATGCATGGCTTTTCTCTGTTTGTTATGAACGATGAAAATTAACTGACTTAAAGTATAATGATAATCATTATCATTTCAAGAAAAATTTATTATATTTACCCGGCTTGTGAAGTTGGTCCGTCTCAGTAGCTAAAATGGGCCTGAATTGATACAATTTGCCCTTTCAAAACCAAGTCTTAATCGCCATGACGCAAACCACTGATCCCAATCGCCAAGCACCGGTGATTCGCGCGCCGCGCGGTACCGAACTGAATGCCCAATCCTGGCTCACTGAAGCCCCGTTGCGAATGTTGATGAATAACCTTGATCCGGAGGTGGCAGAGCGACCGGAGGATTTGGTGGTGTATGGCGGTATCGGTAAAGCCGCCAGGAACTGGGATTGTTACCATGCCATTGTCAAGGCATTAAAGGCTTTAAAATCCAATGAAACGCTGTTGGTGCAATCGGGTAAACCGGTGGGGGTCTTTACCACCCATGAAGATGCACCACGGGTGCTGATTGCCAATTCAAATTTGGTGCCGCATTGGGCCAACTGGGATCACTTTAATGAACTCGATAAAAAAGGTTTGATGATGTACGGTCAAATGACCGCCGGTTCCTGGATTTATATCGGCTCACAAGGTATTGTTCAGGGCACCTATGAAACCTTTGTGGAAATGGGGCGCCAGCATTTTGCCGGTGATTTATACGGTCGCTGGATTTTAACCGCGGGTTTGGGTGGTATGGGCGGCGCGCAACCCCTGGCGGCAACCATGGCTGGTGCGTCTATGCTGGCCATAGAGTGTCAGGAATCACGCATTGAAAAGCGATTAGAAACCGGTTACCTGGATCAACGGGCTGATTCTTTGGATGAAGCCATGGCAATGATTAACCAGGCGGTGGCGGATAAAAAAGCAATCTCCGTGGGCTTATTGGGCAATGCGGCTGAGATTCTGCCGCAGATGATCGCTCAGGGTATTCGCCCGGATGCGGTCACTGATCAAACTTCGGCCCATGATCCCACCAATGGTTATTTACCCAAAGGCTGGACGGTGGACGAGTGGTTTGAAAAACGTGTAAGTGACCCGCAAGGCACCGCCAAAGCCGCCAGAGAATCGATGAAAGTGCATGTGGAAGCGATGCTCGACTTCCAAAAACAAGACATTCCGACTTTTGACTATGGTAATAACATTCGCCAGGAAGCCTTTAATGTCGGCTGTCAAAACGCCTTTGATTTCCCGGGTTTTGTACCGGCCTATATCCGGCCGTTATTTTGTCGTGGTGTCGGACCATTTCGCTGGGCAGCATTGTCCGGTGATCCCGAGGATATTTATAAAACCGATGCCAAAGTCAAAGAACTCATTCCCGATGATCCACATTTGCACCGTTGGCTTGATATGGCACGGGAGCGTATTCAGTTTCAGGGCTTACCCTCACGAATTTGTTGGGTCGGTTTGGGGTTACGACATAAACTCGGTTTGGCTTTTAATGAGATGGTGAAATCCGGAGAATTATCGGCGCCGGTGGTGATTGGCCGTGATCATTTAGATTCAGGTTCAGTGGCCAGTCCCAACCGGGAAACCGAAGGTATGGTGGATGGTTCGGATGCGGTCTCAGACTGGCCCTTATTAAATGCCTTACTCAATTCCGCCTCAGGTGCCACCTGGGTGTCACTGCATCATGGCGGCGGTGTCGGTATGGGGTATTCGCAACATTCGGGGGTGGTGATTTGTTGCGATGGCAGCGATACCGCGGCCAAGCGTATCGAGCGGGTGTTGTGGAATGACCCGGCCACCGGCGTCATGCGCCATGCCGATGCCGGCTATGAGATTGCCATAAAATGTGCCCATGAAAACAACCTTAACCTACCTATGTTGGAGGATTAAACATGACCTACACCCTAACGCAACAAGGTTTTGAGCTGACCGATTTACGCCGAATTTGGCAACAACCGGTCAGTATTCATGTGGATGATCACCTGATGCAAGGTGTGATTCAATCTCGACAAACTGTGGCAGAGGTGGCCGCCGGTGATGACACGGTTTATGGTGTGAATACCGGTTTTGGTTTGTTGGCGAACGTTAAAATCGACAAAAGTGAATTGGATACCTTACAGCGTAATTTGGTGATTTCCCATGCCACCGGTGTCGGTGAGCCGATTGATACCGATACCACGCGCCTCATTATGACCTTAAAAGCCATGAGTTTATCGCAAGGTGTGTCCGGGATTCATCCCAATACCTTAAAGCTGCTTCTGGATATGATAAACCATGAGATTTATCCGTTGATTCCGATCAAGGGTTCTGTCGGCGCATCGGGTGATTTAGCACCGCTGGCGCATTTAAGCAGTGCCATGATTGGCCTCGGTCAGGTCAGTTATCAGGGCGAAATCAAACCGGTGATGGATGTTTTTAATGCCCTGAATTTAACGCCGATTAAACTCGGTCCCAAAGAAGGCTTGGCGTTACTCAATGGCACCCAGGTGTCCACCGGTTTGGCCTTGAAAGGTTTGTTCCAGTCTGAAAATGTTTTTCACGGCGCTATTTTAGCCGGTGCCTTATCCATTGATGCCGCTAAAGGTTCACTGGCACCCTTTGATGAGCGTATTCATCAGGCACGTCGCCAAAAGGGACAAATCACGGTGGCCAGATCAATCAAGGATTTATTGAAAAACAGTGAAATCGTAGTGTCTCACGAGGATTGTGATCGGGTGCAGGATCCCTATTGTTTGCGATGTCAGCCGCAAGTCATGGGCGCGGTATTGGATACCTTTGATTTTGTCGCCGAAAAATTACTGATTGAAGCCAATGCCGCCACCGATAATCCTTTGGTGTTTGCTGAACAAGGCGATATCTTATCCGGTGGTAATTTTCACGCAGAACCGGTGGCCCTGGCCGCCGATTACCTGAGTATTGCGGTCACCGATATGGCCAATATGTCAGAGCGGCGTCTGGCGATGCTCATTGATCCGGGCTTAAGCCGTTTACCGGCATTTTTGGTGCCCGATTCCGGCGTTAACTCGGGCTTTATGATTGCCCATGTTACCGCTGCGGCTTTGGCATCGGAAAATAAAACCTATGCCCATCCGGCCAGTGTCGATACCATTCCGACTTCGGCTAATCAGGAAGACCATGTATCGATGGCGACCTTTGCCGCGCGGAAGCTCGGCGATATTGCCGTGAATGGCGCCACCATTGTCGGCATTGAAATGATGGCGGCTTGCCAAAGTATCGATTTTCATCAGGATTTGCGTACCTCGGATGCTTTATACCGCGTTTATCAAAGGGTGCGACGTGATGTGCCGTTTTTGGATAAAGACCGCTTAATGGCTCCGGATATTGAACGCATGCAACAATTGGTATTAGGCGGTGAATTAAACCACGCTTTGGTGCCCTTGTGTCCGTCTTTACGCTAAGCGAAATCGGCGAGCCTTCGCCTTTGGTGATCAGTGTGCCCCATGATGGTGACAAGCTGGCGCCAGGCATGATCGAACGGCTACAACCCTATGCGGTCGCTTGCCCCGATCGGGATCATTTGATTGCCGAGGTGTTTGATTTTAAGGACTTGGCCCATACCCGCATTAAAGCGAACTACTCACGATATGTGGTGGATCTGAATCGGCCCGCGGCCGGCGGTGCCTTATATCCCGGCCAATCAGAAACCGGTGTCTGCCCGGTTACCGGTTTTGATAATCGGCCGTTGTATCGCAGCGGCCAGGAACCGGATGAAGATGACATTAAACAACGTATTGAACGCTATTGGCAGCCTTACCATGATGAGTTATCGCGTTTGATTGATAAGGCCAAAAACCGTTTTGGGTATTGTCTGCTGATTGATGCCCACAGTATTGATGATGTGGTGCCACGGTTTTTCGAAGGCACTTTGCCGAACATCAATGTCGGTACTTTTGCGGGTCAAAGCTGCGACCCTAAATACCAAAAAATAGTCACCGATGCCTTACAGCAGCAAGACCGATATTCCTGGGTTATTAACGACCGTTTTAAAGGCGGTTACATCACCCGCCATTACGGCCAACCTCACAACAATGTTCACGCCATCCAGTTAGAACACGGTA
>CAZWVE010000041.1:6821-8589 GCA_964636925.1 uncultured Marinicella sp. | reverse complement strand
GTCTTGAATGTATTTGACTAAATATTCGGCTTTTTCAAACTGATCATTTTCTATCATAAATGGCAGGGCGTTAACAGCGTCCTCACCATTTTGGAAGCGCATGGCAAATTCCATATAAAAGGGTGAACGGGCCTCGATTTCAGCTTGTTCTTCCGGTGTCGGTCTGACGCCCATGTCAACTTTGCTTTTATCATAAGAAACCACTTTAATTTCCGGCTCTTTGTCCTGTTGAACCACCGGTTCAGCGACTTTCGTGTTATCTGGGGTGTCATCTTGGGTCATTTTATAGCCCAGTGCCACTGCAAAAATAATGGCGGCGATAATAACAAAACCAAAAACCATCGATTTAGATTGATTGGCCATAATGATAAATTCCTCTTAATTAAAATGTTGGGTTAGAACGTCTATTTATCCAAACGTTCCACAATTTTGCTGAGAATTTTACCTGATTTCAGTTGTGTTGCAATGATTTCCTGATTCGCCACTTGTTTGCTGTCGGTGATGATTTCCCCATTTTGCCGGGTGGTGTAACTGTAGCCTCGGGTTAAAATAGCCAAAGGACTCAACGACGCCAATTGCTTAATTTGCTGTTGTAAGGCGTTGTGGCTGTGTTGCTGTCTATTGCGCAAAAGAAAGGACATTAGTTGTTGATTATGATTAAGCTTGTGTTGTAAGTGATTGATATCCGGTTGTTTTGCTTTAAGCTGCGATAGACTTTTGTTAAATACCGATTTAGCCCGTTCTTTGTGTTCTATGATGGTACGGTTTAATAAGTGACTCAGGTGATTAAGCTGGTGATGTTGCTGTGAGAGACGGGTTTTGGGATGTTGTTTTTGTAAACGATGGGCTAAACCATCAATGTTTTGTTGCTGTTTTCTCAGGCTGTTTTGCATCACTAAATCTAAATAATTAGCCTGATTACTGAGCACATGTTTATTGTTTAAAAACTGTCCGCTTAAACGTTCTGCCGCTGCGGTTGGGGTGATCGCCATTTCATCGGCGCATAAGTCGGCAATACTGATGTCTCGTTCGTGACCAATGGCGGTTAAAACAGGGGTCTTTAAATCCGCCATTAAACGTGCCAGCTGTTCATCGTTGAAACACCACAAATCTTCCTGCGAGCCGCCGCCACGGGTCAGCAGTAATGTCTGGTGATTCGCACGGTCTGCTTTGCTAAGAGCTTGCATCATATCTTTGACGGCGGTATGGCCTTGCACCGCGGTGGGGTATACGGTAATGTTTAGTAGTGGATTTTTCTGTTTCAGCACCTCTAAAATATCTTTCAAAGCCGCCCCGTTGGGTGAGGTTATAATGCCGATATCATCAATCAACGCAGGTAAGCGTTGTTTATTGGCGGCATCAAACAATCCGGCTAATTCCAGTTTTTGTTTGAGCTGCTGAAATTGTTGATGAAGCCGGCCGCTACCGGCATCAAGTGCTTTTAATACATTGATTTGCAGGGTACCGCGCGGTGCATACATAGACAGATAACCGAACAGGATAATTTGCTGACCTTGTTCAATTGGTACGGTCGTTTGTTGTTTAAACATGACACAGCGGATACTGGCCTCGTTGTCTTTCAAACTAAAATAGCTGTGACCCGCCTGGGAGCGATAGAAATCACTGACTTCACCATTGAGCCAGAAACTGTTAAGTTCAGATTTTAACAGCTTGGCCAGGGTTTGGTTCAGTTCAGATGGGGACAGCGGATTTTGGGCGCTGTTGCTTGTGTTTATATACATAAGTTCAGATCATTTTGTGGTAGAAT
>CAZWVE010000041.1:0-6811 GCA_964636925.1 uncultured Marinicella sp. | reverse complement strand
TGGTAGAATACGCCGCTAATTTTTTCAATCCAGGTGACCGCCATGAGAATTGCCTACGACGCCTTAACCTTTGATGATGTCCTGCTGGTTCCCGACTATTCTGATATCTTACCAAAGGACGTTAATTTGTCCACTCAGTTAACCCGCAATATACAACTTAACTTGCCCATTGTCTCTGCTGCTATGGATACTGTGACCGAAGCCCGGCTAGCCATTGCCATGGCCCAATTAGGCGGCATTGGTGTTATTCATAAAAATATGTCGGTAAAACATCAGGCAGCCCACGTTGCCCAGGTCAAGAAATTTGAATCCGGGGTCATTAAAGATCCCATCACAGTCGACCCCTACACCACCATTCGCGAAGTGCTGGCGTTAACCAAAAAGCACCGAATTTCGGGTGTTCCGGTGGTTGAAAATGATGAGTTAGTTGGCATTGTTACCAGCCGTGATATGCGTTTTGAGACAGTGCTGGATGATCCGGTCAGAAACATCATGACCCGTAAGGATAAATTGATTACCGTCGGTGAGCATGCTGAAGAACAAGAGGTTTTGAAGCTATTGCATCAACACCGTATTGAAAAAGTGCTGGTGGTTAATGATAACTTTGAATTAAAAGGATTGATTACCGTGAAAGATATTCAAAAGTCGCAGGATTTTCCGTTTGCGGTCAAAGATAAGGAAGAGCAATTGCGTGTGGCGGCTGCGGTGGGAGCCGGTGGTGATACCCGGGAGCGGGTAGAGGCTCTGGTGGAAGCCGGTGTAGATGTGATTGTTGTGGACACGGCACATGGCCATTCAAAAGGTGTGATTGATCGTGTGAAACAAATTAAAACTGATTTTCCCCATGTGGATGTGATTGCCGGCAATATCACCACCGGTGACGCGGCCAGGGCATTGGTTGATGTCGGCGCAGACGCGGTCAAAGTGGGCGTTGGTCCGGGATCTATTTGCACCACGCGAATTATTGCCGGGGTCGGTGTGCCGCAAATATCTGCCATCGATGATGTCGCCAGGGCATTACGGGGTACCGGGGTGCCGCTCATTGCCGATGGTGGTGTGCGTTACTCGGGTGATTTGGCCAAAGCCATTGTTGCCGGCGCATCTACGGTTATGATGGGTGGCATGTTTGCCGGTACCGAAGAAGCCCCGGGTGAAGTTGAACTGTATCAGGGTCGTACTTTTAAATCATACCGAGGTATGGGTTCACTGGGCGCCATGGACAAAGGTTCTAAGGACCGCTACTTCCAGGATGAAGTGGATACCGAGAAGTTGGTGCCTGAAGGTATCGAGGGCCGGGTGCCTTTTAAAGGCCCGTTAGCCCCTGTGGTGCATCAGTTAATGGGTGGTTTACGTGCCAGTATGGGCTATGTGGGTTGTCGTGATATCGAAGAAATGAAAACCAAACCCAAAATGGTGCGTATCACCGCATCGGGTGTACAGGAATCCCATGTACATGACGTTCATATTACCAAAGAAGCCCCCAACTACGGAACCCGTCGCTGATGGATATTAAACAAAGTAAAATTCTGATTATTGATTATGGTTCACAATACACGCAACTTATCGCACGACGAGTCCGTGAATTGGATGTTTATTGTGAAATTTATGCCTGGGATGTCGATACCGGAGCGATCAAGGATTTTAATCCGGCCGGTGTGATTTTATCCGGCGGACCTGAATCCGTACATTTAGCCGATGCGCCACCCCTCAATACCGATATTCTTGAGCTTAAGGTGCCGATTTTAGGCATTTGTTATGGTATGCAATTACTCAACGTTCATTTTGGCGGTCAGGTTGAAGCCTCAGATTTTAAAGAATTCGGTTATGCCGCGGTGGAACTGTTAGAGCAGTCAAAACTGATGGCTCAAGTTGATGATAGTCACATTGATGTTTGGATGAGTCATGGTGATCAGATCAAAACCCTGGCACCGGGATTTAAGCCTGTGGCGAAAACCGGCACCACTGAAGTGGCGGCTTTTGAACAGCTTGAACAGCAATTGTTTGGTTTGCAGTTTCACCCCGAAGTGGAACATACTGAGGGTGGCCGGGATATGTTGGCGCAATTTGTGCACACCATCTGTGGTTGTGAAAAACAATGGAAAACAGAAAATATTATTGACACCCATGTGGACAGTATCCGCGCACAAGTCGGCAGCGATCAGGTACTATTGGGTCTATCAGGCGGCGTGGATTCTTCCGTGGTGGCCGCGTTATTGCATAAAGCCATTGGTGATCAGTTGGTCTGTGTTTTTGTTGACACCGGTTTATTGCGCTATAAAGAAGGCGATGAAGTGATGCAAACCATGGCCGATAAAATGGATATTCGGGTGATACGGATCAATGCTCAGGAACAGTTTTACGATGCTTTAAAAGGTATTGATGATCCGGAACAAAAGCGAAAAGTCATTGGTGAACAATTTATTCGGGTATTTGAACGCGAAGCAAAACAGCTCGATAATATAAAATGGTTGGCGCAAGGCACCATTTATCCCGACGTCATCGAATCAGCCGGCGCCAGTACCGGTAAAGCCCATGTGATTAAATCACATCATAATGTCGGTGGTTTACCGGCAGATTTAGCACTTGAGCTGATAGAGCCCTTGCGTGATTTATTTAAAGATGAAGTACGGCAGTTGGGTGTTTCTCTGGGCTTGCCCGCTGACATGGTCTATCGCCATCCGTTCCCGGGTCCGGGTTTAGGGGTGCGTATTTTGGGTGAAGTGAAAGCCGATTATGCCGCTATTTTAGCCCGTGCCGATGCCATATTTATCGAAGAACTACGTCGCCATGACCTCTATGACAAAACCAGTCAGGCCTTTGCTGTGTTTTTGCCGATAAAATCCGTGGGTGTGGTCGGTGATCAACGACGCTATGAATATGTTATAGCGCTGCGTGCGGTTGAAACCATCGACTTTATGACGGCCCGTTGGGCCCGCTTACCCTATGATTTTGTTGAATTGGTTTCTCGTCGGATTATCAATGAGATAGATAAGGTTTCTAGAGTGGTTTATGATATATCAAGTAAACCACCTGCCACCATAGAATGGGAGTAGCCAATCACCAGGATTTGTCTTATATGCAGTTGGCTTTACAGCAGGCTGAATTGGCTGCGCAGGCCAACGAAGTACCGGTGGGTGCGGTGGTCGTGTTTCAGGATGAAGTTATTTCGCAAGCCCATAACAAACTTATCACTTCTCACAATCCCACGGCCCACGCTGAAGTTCTGGCATTAGCGCAGGCGGCCGAGAAACGTCAAAATTATCGGCTGCCCGGATGCACGCTTTATGTCACCTTAGAGCCTTGTGTCATGTGTGTCGGTGCGATGATTCATGCGCGTATTGAACGCCTGGTATATGGTGCGCCGGATCCCAAAACCGGTGTCGTTGAGACTGTGGACCAATTATTTGATCGCGCTTACCATAACCATCGGGTCATTTATCACGGCGGTGTTCTGGCGGTCGAGTGCGCGCGTGTGTTACAGGATTTTTTTCAAGCCAGGCGTCAGGCTAAGAAGTTAAGGTGATACCGCGCCGGAAAGCGTGGATGTTGACAACTGATTATTATGCATGGCGTTCAACCGTTGTTGGTTCTGTTTATAACGTCCGTATAAAATCTTCACACGACGAACGTATTCCTTGGTTTCAGGGAACGGCGGGATTTGTCGGCCATAACGTTCGACTGCGGTTTCGCCTGAATTATAGGCTGCCAGGTAGATATCCATGTTTTGGTATGTGTTTTTTAAATGCTTCAGGTAGGCGGCACCCCCTAAAATATTCTGTTTGGCATCAAATGGATTGTTCACCGCATAGGTTTTCTGGGTCAACGGCATCAGTTGCATCAGCCCTTGTGCACCGGCGGATGAAACTGCGGCGGCTTTATACGCTGATTCGGCATGAATAACCGCTTGTAACAGTGCCTTTTCCAGGCCGTGATGTTTAGCTGCGTAATTAATTTCAGCCTCATACTGATCGGTGATTAACGGTGTGTTATTCCAGTCAACACTGTTTCGCCAGACACTGCATTCAGGACAACGAATGTTCAAAATACGGTAGGATTTGCCCCTCGGTTTTTTTGATGAGTAGTGTATAATGCCTTGCGCATCCACGTGCTTGTAGACTTTCATATTGCCGGCGTGTGCCGAAAATGAGCAGGCAGTTAGCAGCATCAGGCCGGCCAATGTGAATTTCATGAGGCTTGTCACAGAGCCTTCAAGTGGCTTAAAAGTGGACGTTTTTAAAGTCATGTTAACGGCTTGTGTTTTAACGAGTTACTGATTATCATGGCTGAATTATAATTTATTTCAACGGCTTTTAACAAACTGATGAAGCAAAATATGACCCGAAACGCCCAAATACCATTAAAAACAGTGTTTGCACTCATAATAGTGACACTGATGGTCGGCTGTGCACCGCCGACAGTGATTGAAATTAATGACAACACGTTTTATCAATTACAGCAAGAGGTTGAATCAATTAAAAATTCAGCTGTGACCGATGCCGCGCCCCTGGAAATGAAATTTATCACGGAAAAACTACAGCGCGCGAAACAAGCCAAAGCCAATGGTGATAAACGCGAAGAAGCCCGTTTAACACAACAAATACGTGCCGATATGACCATTGCCAGACTGCGTGCCAAAGTCAATAAATTAAACCAAACACTGTTAGAAAAGCGTGATGAGTTATCAGCTGCGCGT
This sequence comes from uncultured Marinicella sp., assembly GCA_964636925.1. Taxonomy (GTDB): domain Bacteria; phylum Pseudomonadota; class Gammaproteobacteria; order Xanthomonadales; family Marinicellaceae; genus Marinicella. The sequence continues at coordinate 2,118 of CAZWVE010000041.1, read as the reverse complement.
GTTTACTTGCAAGAATTAGAGGCACAATTACCATGAAAAAAATTGTCTGTCTGATAGTTTTAACGGTTTTCTCCGGCGTGCTGTCTGCGAAAGAAAATTTGGAGCTGGAATCCTTACGTATTGAGTTCGATAATTTTATTACCCAACCACAGTATAAGCCCTATGCCCGGACTGAAAAAGCCCAGGCCAAACAAGCCATTGAGGCCCTTTATAACCAGCGGGGTGAGGTAAAAAAGCATGCGGTTTATATGGCGCGCTACCATTTGACAAAAGCCAAAATGACTGCCGAAGCGGCTTACCTGGAAGATGCGCTAAAGGAAACCGAGGCTCATTTACAAGCAGTCAATATGAAAACCCTGAAAGCAGAAGCCAGGCTGGCTCGTATGGAAGCTGATCGGGCGCAATTACTCATTAAACTGCACGCCGAGGAAGCTGAAAGGGCGCGTCGTGAAAAGCAAAGTGCGTTAGCATTGGCTGATCAAAAAGCCAGTGAAGCAGAAATGACCCAGGCTGAACTTGAAGCCGCGCAAGCTTATGCCAAAGCCCAGGAAAAGGTTGCCGCGTTAGCCAAAGAAGAAGCAGATTTAGCTTTTGCTGAGATTGAAGCCTTACGTATGCAGTTGGAATCGCTGGTGGCCAAAGAAACCGAAGCCGGCTTAATGATGACCCTGGGTGATTTTGTGTTTGACTCTGGATCTGCCAATTTAAAACAAGCTGCCGTGGATAATTTTGATCGGGTGATGCAGTTTATCAGTGGTTATCCTGAGCGTAAAATTCGTATCGAAGGTCATACGGATTCCAGCGGCAGTGATGCACTCAATCAGAAATTATCCCAGCGTCGTGCCGATGCGGTGAAAGCCTTGTTGATTGAAAATGGTATTGCCGCTGAGCGTATTACCGCTATTGGTCAGGGGGAGTCCCAACCGATTGCCAGTAACAGCACTGAATCAGGTAAAGCCAAAAACCGCCGTGTTGACATCACCCTTCTAAAATAAACTGAGAAATTATATGCAAGTCGTCAATTCCGTGGTCGATCTCATCGGCCGCACCCCCATGGTTAAAGTTAATCATTTGGATACCGGTCCTTGTGAATTGTATTTAAAACTTGAAAACATGAATCCCGGTGGTTCCATTAAAGATCGCATTGGATTAACCATGATTGAAGAAGCGGAAAAAGCCGGGAAGATCAAACCCGGTGACACCCTGGTTGAAGGAACAGCCGGCAATACCGGTATTGGTTTGGCTTTGGTGGCCGCGCAAAAAGGTTATCAGCTCATTTTGGTCATTCCCGATAAAATGAGTAAAGAAAAAATCTTTAACCTCAAAGCCATGGGTGCCAAAATAGTCCTGACCCGATCTGATGTGGCCAAAGGTCACCCGCAGTATTATCAGGACCTGGCTCAACGCATTGCCGATGAAACACCGGGCGCATATTTCATTAACCAATTTGGTAATCCCGATAACCCCAAAGCCCATTACCAAACCACCGCGCCGGAAATTTTTGAGCAATTGGATAATCAGGTTGATGCCATTGTTTTTGGCGTTGGCTCCAGTGGTACAGTCACCGGATTGAGTCAATACATTGATGAACACCGGGCCAAAACCGAATTGATTTTAGCCGATCCGGTGGGCAGTATTTTGGCTGAATACATTAATGAAGGCACCTTGAGCACAAAAAGCGGCAGTTGGAAAGTAGAGGGTATTGGTGAAGACTTTTTACCGATTATCAGTGATTTTAGTCATGTCACCAAGGCCTATGCCGTGAGCGACCATGACAGTTTCCATCGGGGCCGTGAATTGCTGGCTAAAGAAGGTGTTTTGGGCGGTTCATCCACCGGTACCATTATGCAAGCGGCATTAAATTACTGCCAATCCTGTACCGAACCGAAAAAAGTGGTGGCCATTGTTTGTGACACCGGCAATAAATACCTGTCGAAAATGTACAATGATTACTGGATGATGGACAATGGCTATATGGATACCCCGGTGCATGGTGATTTGCGTGATTTAATTGCCCGGCCCTACCAGAATAATGACACCATTGTCATGCGTCCCGATGAAACCCTGGCCGATGTCTATCAACGCATGAAACTTTATGATGTGTCCCAGTTGCCGGTG
>CAZWVE010000040.1:0-8609 GCA_964636925.1 uncultured Marinicella sp. | reverse complement strand
CGAACGCCTTGATGACAACCGGTTTTTCCGCGCCAACCGGAATCAGCTGATAAACCTTAACCACATACAAAAAGTTGAACCCTGGATTCAGGGCATCCGCGTGCATTTGAGCGGTGGTGAAACCATTGAACTGTCGCGCCGCCAAACCCAGCAGTTTAAAGAACTGATGAGTTTATAAAGCTATTCCTGAACCGGCTTCTTTTTTAGTTTTCTTTGTAGCGTTCGCCGGTGCATATTCAGGGCTTTGGCGGTTTGGGTTATGTTGCCGTTATGGTATTGCAGGACCCGTTGAATATGCTCCCATTCGAGGCGTTTTGGGGACATGGTTTGGTTGTCAATATCGGTGTCCGGTCTGGTTTCATTAAAGGCATGGAGAATCTCTTCGGTGCTGACCGGTTTAGTGAGGTAATTGATTGCGCCCAATTTAATGGCATTAATGGCGGTGGCAATAGAGGCGTAACCGGTCATCACCACAATATGCATGGTCGGGTCATGATTTAACAAATCTGTGGTTAACACCAAGCCCGATTCCTCGCCCAGTTTCAAGTCCACCAAAGCGCAATCGATATGGTGCTGTTGGCACATTAACAGCGCACTTTGACTGTCGGTAGCTTCATAAACATGGTAGTGACGACGCATGACCCGTTTTAACGTGGCTCTTAGCACCTGATCATCATCGACAATCAACAGGGTTTTCATGACGGCATCCGAGCCAAAGTGATGGTGGTTTCTGCACCGCTTGGGTGCCGTTGAAAACGTAAACTGCCACCCGCTGAGCGCAAAATTCGGCGACTTAGTTTAAGACCAATACCTAAGCCGGAGGTTGGATTAAACTGCTCTCCGAGACCATTATCACGAATGGTCAACTGTATTTGATTCACCTGTGGTTCGACCCGGATGGTAATGTGCTCAGCCTGTGCCGCAGCTGAATTATTAAGCACATTTAATATCGCCAGTTCCAATAAAGCGTCAGTCATCACAGGCTGCTGGCAATCGCCATCAATCCTGACACGAACTTGCCGATGGTTGTCACAGAAACGGTCTTTAATATCATGCAAAAGTAAGCCTAAATCGGTGATGTGAGAATTTAAATAATCCGGATCATTGGCCAACTCAACCATTTCACGGATGATGCCCTGACAGCGTTGTACTTGCTCATCAATCACCTTTAAATCGGCCTGTCTGTCCTTCGCTGTAAGATCCGGCGAAGCCAATTCAGCGGCCAGAAGCTTAATACTATTCAGCGGTGTGCCCAGTTCATGAGCCAGACCGGTGGCCATGGTGGCCATGGTCATAATGTGCTGATCTTCAGCACGCTGTTGTTCAATGGTCAATAATTGGCGGTTTTTATCATGAATGGTTTTCATCATTTGAGTGGTGATATAAGTCAACAAACTCGAAATCAAAACAAACCCAACCCACATACCCAATACATGGGCATTAAACGGCTCATGTGCGCTGTGCATACCAGTATTGGTCATCGGGGTCAGCGCCCATAGCACCACATAACTGAGGTTACTCAATAAAGTCATGACCCAGGTAAAGCCGATGCTTTGACTCATGCCCGATAACATAATCGGCAACATTAAACACCATATCAACGGATTTGAGATGCCATTCAATAACGCAAAGAACACAACCCAGACCAGCAAATCAATCAGTAGAAGCCACTTACCCCGGTGCTTGGCCAACAACCAAAAATGCCCGCCATAAACCAGCAAAACATAAACCACCGGCACCAACCAAACCCAGGGATTTTCAATTGAAAACCCCAACCAATCACCAAGCCACAACAGAATTAACTGACCCAGGCCGGTGAGGCTGCGGAATATGAGTAATTGGTTGAGCATATCTATCTTGGCGACTTGACTGAAAATCCTTCATTATAATCAAAACAGCCCACCACCTCATCCACTGCGACACGATGTCGCATTGATGTGCGCTTATAGGGATATATTTTTAGACTTTACTCAGAGAAATGGATGTGTCGCATTAAACAACGAACAACGACTTCCATAGTTGCGGTTTTAGCAAGGTAGGTTGGGCTGAGCAAAAAATAAGTTTTCCTACGTACATTGGCAACCACCTAAAATCTAAAATATACTGAGATTTTAGGCGGTTAAGACAATTCAAGTCGATGCCCTTGCTAAATCGAGGGTTTTTGTTATGAATACAGTGACTTACAGGAGTTTATTTTGTTAACGTTGGGACAGAAGTGGTGCTTTTCAATCCCAACTCAACGCACCGCCAGTTTGGTATTCAGTCACCCTCGTTTCAAAAAAGTTCTTTTCTTTACGGAGGTTGGTTTGTTCATCGAGCCAGGGCAGGGTGCATTTTGCACCTGGGAATGGTTCGTCAATGCCTAACGAGCGGGCGCGGCGGTTGGCGATGTATCTGAATTGTTCGCAATGGTCTTCGGCGGTGTAGCCGAGGATGGGGCGTTTGAGAATGTAACCGGCGTAGATTTTTTCGGCGGCTTCGGATTCTTCCCACATGTGTTTGACTGCTACCGGATCGAGTTTAATGTCGTTTTCTTCAATCATTTGCTTAACCACGCGAATACCGAATGAACAGTGCATCACTTCATCGCGCATGATGTACTGGAGCTGTTCGGCGGTGCCTTTCATCAGACCGCGGCGCTGCAACGCGAAAATTGGGCTGAAGCCGTTATAAAACCAACAACCTTCAAAAATTGCGGCAAAAAACATATACGACAGGGTAAAGTTGTGTAATTCATCACGGTCGCGTAAGTCAATGTCCGGCCGCATCACGGAATTCAGGCGGCGATTGGCCACTTGAATCTTTTGGTTGATTTCCGGCACCACCCGATAGCGGTTATAAATTTCACTTTGGTCGAGGCCAATGGTTTCAATGCAATGCTGATAAGTCCAGGTATGCAGCGCTTCTTCGTACACCTGACGTGCCTGATAAATCTGTAATTCAGGTGCCGCCATTTTTTCCATCACCGCAAGGCCAATGTTGCGCATCGCTAAAATATCGGAGGTGGTCAGATAAGACAACACATTTTGATAAACGTGTTTCTCGTCGTCGGTGAGCTTTTTGTGATAGTCATGCACATCCTGGGTCATATTAATGTCCAGGGGCGTCCAATGATTTTTATTGGCATTTAAAAAATATTTCCATGCCCATGGGTATTTGAAGGGTGCCAGTTGGTTAATATCGGCCATACCGTTGACAATGCGTTTGTCTTCTGCGCGCACCGGTGCAAAGTTATTTTCGCCGATTTCCATCCGATATTCACCGGTGACACCTTCAATAACGCGGGTATTACTACTTTCTGGCTCTGCGTCGATAGATGCATTTTCAGGCGATGCACTTTCCGGTGGCATCGGCTTGGTGTCATTGTGTTGATTTAATCCTAAGGGATCGTCCCAATTCATTGTTCTCTCCTCATTAAATGTTTACTGACAGGCATCACAATCCGGCTCTAAAATCGAGCAGGCGCTGGGGGCTTGTGAACCCGGTACGGTGTTGGTTGTTTGGTTAGAGCTGGATTCCACACTTTTTTCCATGTGGGTGGCGCCCATGGAGCGTAAGTAGTAGGTGGTTTTTAAACCCCGGACCCAAGCCAGTTTATATAAATCATCCATTTTTTTGCCCGATGGATCGAGCATATAAAGGTTTAAAGACTGGCCCTGATCGATCCATTTCTGGCGACGCGAGGCGGCTTCCACCAACCACCTGGGATCAAGTTCAAAAGCGGTGGCATATTTGCTTTTTAAGTTATCCGGAACGCGGTCAATTTGACGCACACTGCCTTCAAAATATTTCAGATCATTGAGCATCACATCATCCCATAAATCCAGGGCTTTTAAATCGTCCACAAGTTGCGCGTTGATGACTGTAAATTCACCGGATAGATTGGATTTAACAAACAGGTTTTGAAACACCGGCTCCACCGATTGTGACACACCACAAATGTTAGAAATGGTGGCGGTGGGTGCGATGGCCATGGTGTTGGAATTACGCATACCCTGATGTTTAACTTTTTCACGCAATCCATTCCAGTCCATTCGCATGGACTCATCTTGCACCAAGAACTTTCCGCGTTGTTGTTTCAATAAGGCAATGGAATCAATCGGTAAAATACCCTGTGACCACAGTGACCCATCGTAACTGGCATAACTGCCACGTTCTGCGGCCAAATCACTGGAGGCCTGAATGGCGTAATAGGACACGGCTTCCATACTTTCATCGGCGAATTCAATCGCGGCTTCGCTGGCATAGGCCAAATCCATTTTAAACAACGCATCCTGGAAGCCCATTAAACCCAAACCAACCGGCCGGTGCCGTAAATTAGACCGGCGTGCCTGTGGTACAGAATAGAAATTATAATCAATGACATTGTCCAGCATGCGCATCGCCGTAGTAATGGTTTTTTCTAATTTGCCATAATCAATACCATCCGCTGTGATGTGCTGGGGCAGATTAACCGAGCCCAGATTACACACAGCGATTTCCTCATCAGAGGTATTTAAAGTGATTTCTGTACATAAATTTGAACTGTGCACCACACCGGCATGTTGTTGTGGTGAGCGAATATTACAGGGGTCTTTAAAGGTAATCCATGGATGACCGGTTTCAAACAGCATTCCCAACATTTTGCGCCATAAATCCACGGCTCTGACGACTTTAAAGTTATTGATGTGGCCTTGTTCGGCTTGTTGCTCATAATATTGGTAGCGTTCTTTAAAGGCTTGACCGTATAAATCATGTAATTCCGGCACTTCTTCCGGTGAAAACAAGGTCCATGATTCATCCAAGGCCACACGCTCCATAAACAAGTCCGGCACCCAATTGGCGGTATTCATGTCGTGGGTGCGGCGGCGATCATCACCCGTGTTTTTGCGCAGCTCTAAAAACTCTTCGATGTCCATGTGCCAGCTTTCTAAGTAAGCACACATGGCGCCTTTGCGTTTACCGCCCTGGTTAACGGCAACCGCGGTGTCATTGGCGACTTTTAAAAATGGCACCACCCCCTGAGATTCGCCGTTGGTGCCTTTAATGTGCGCACCCAATGCCCGCACCCGAGTCCAGTCATTGCCTAAACCACCGGCATATTTACTCAATAGAGCATCGTCTTTTATGGCGCTAAATATGCCATCCAAATCATCGGGTACGGTGGTTAAATAACAACTGGATAATTGTGGCCGTAACGTGCCTGAGTTAAATAAAGTCGGTGTTGAACTCATAAAATCAAATGAACTCAGCAAATCATAAAACTCAATGGCGCGCTCTTCACGGTCCACTTCATTAATCGCCAGACCCATGGCCACCCGCATAAAAAAGGCTTGCGGCAATTCAATCCGGGTTTTGCCGACATGAATAAAATAGCGGTCATACAATGTTTGCAAACCTAAATAAGTAAAGCGTTTATCGCGCTCTGGTTTAAGCGCTGAAACCAGTTTATCTAAATCATATCGACCCAATTCCGGGTCTATTAAGTTTAAGTCGATGCCGCGTTGTAAATACTTTTTAAAATACACCGGGTAGTCTTCCTGCATGTCTTTTTGGGTGGCTTCATAGGTCTCGCCGTAAATAAACGACAGGGCTTCGCGGCGAATACCATCCATTAATAAACGGGCACTTACGTACGAATAATTCGGATCTTTTTCAATTAAGCCTCGCGCCGTCATCACCAGCGCCGCATTGACATCTTTGGCGGCCATACCATCAAACAAATTACGCCGTAAACCTTTTAAAACTTGTTCCTTTTGTACGCCTTTTAAACCGCGAGTGGCTTCGCTAATTACTGTTTCTAAGCGCGACATATCCAAAGGCTGTTTTTCGCCGCTGTCAGAAATCACATGTAACACATCTTCAACCGCCGGTTTGTTTTTATCTGTTTTGGCGGTGGCTTTGGCGCGTTTTTCTGCTTGCTTCTCACGATACAGAACATAATTTCGTGCCGCTTTGTGCTCGCCGGCCCGCATCATGGCTAATTCCACCTGATCTTGAATGTCTTCAATATGGACCGTACCACCGTCATCCATACGTCTAAACAGCGATTCAAAAACCTCTTCACTGAGTCGTTCAACGGTTTCACGGATACGAGAAGAAGCTGCGGCTTGGCCACCCTCCACCGATAAAAAGGCCTTGGTTACAGCGACTTTGATTTTACTTAAATCAAAGTTGGTGGTTTGACCATTACGGCGGATAACGCGGTAGCGGCTTGTGGCTTGTGTTTCGCTGGTGGTTTTATCTAAATACGCTGAGTGCGGCGGCATGTTTTGTGGTTGCTGATCGGTATATTCCATTGTTTTTTTAGCTCTATTAAAAGTGACAAGAATTTAAAAAATAGATTAAAAATTATATTTATTAATAATATTTTGCAAAGAGGATGATACGAATTTTTAAATGTTATGCCAAGCGCTATTTTGTCAAAACCATCAGTAACATTTTAAATGTTATTTAATATCAGAGACTTAGGCGCATAATTAGAAATAAAATATAATACAAACATTAAAACAATCGTTTTATACGATGTATTAATATTGTTATATTTTTTAATTTCTAAATTCGCAGTAACTGTATTTTTACACGTTTCTTAATGACAATCATCCGCATTTAAAAACTGTCTGATTTAATTTCTAAGCTTAGATTAATTTGATTTATGTGATGGATTCTGGGATTTTATGCTGTTTAAATTGTCTGGTTTTGTACCAAAACCGCAACAGATTCAGCACCGCAGCAGCCGATAATCCGACGATTATGCCAATCCATAAACCCGGCGCACCCATACCCATGGGGAAACACAGATACCAGGAGGCAACGAAGCCCAACAACCAAAATGAAAACAGATTACTGTTCATAATAAAGGTCATGTCTTTAATGCCACGTAAAGCACCGGCAGCAGCCACCTGAATACCGTCTGACAATTGAAAAACGGCCGCATAAAACAGTAAACTGACGGCAATGGCCGCTACCTCGCTGTCATCGGTGTAAAGCTGCACAATATCAGCAGCAAATAACAGTGTCACTGATGCTGAGAACAATTGGGTGAATAACACCAGGCCAACACCCAAAAATCCGGCGTTGCTGATATCGGTGGTGTTTTTTCGGCCAACGGCATTACCAACCCGAATGGTGATACCCATGGACAAACCCAAAGGCACCATAAATAATAAAGAAGAAAAGTTCAGGGCAATTTGATGCGCGGCCACCACCACCGTGGCCAAAGAGGATGACAACAGGGTAATCACTGAGAAAAAACCCACCTCCGCGAACATCGACACACCCACCGGTAAACCCATTTTTAGTAACCGCATAATCACGTTCCAATTGGGTGGATCAAAGCGACTAAAAATTTGGTAACTGCCGATGATTTTATGTTTTTTGATGATTAACGCGTACACCAGCATTTGGCTGATGATTACCAGAGCGGAGGCATAGCCGGTACCGGCGGCACCCAAATCCGGAAAACCAAAATGCCCGAACATCAAAATCCAATTTAACGGAATATTCAAAAGCAACCCACCAAAACTCACTTACATGGTGGTTTTTGTGATCGATAAACCATCGGCCAAATAGCGAAACGAAACAAAGAACGCCAGGGGTAAAACACCCCAGCCAATGGCATTGAGATAACCCACCGCTTCAGGAATGACCTCCTCCTGGGTTTTGAATAACTCAAATATCGGGTCAACCAGGCGGATAACGATGCTGAATAACAACCCCAAAAGCAATGCCAGCCACAGTGCCTGACGAAAAAAAGGTGCCACTTCGTGATGTTTTTGCCCACCATCTTTTTCAGAAACAATCGGCGGAATCACCATTAAAGTGCCAAACACAAATAAAATCACCGTTGACCACACCGAACTGCCCACCGCTACCGCAGCTAAGGTGGTGGCACCTAATTGACCGGCCATCACGGTATCAACAAAGGTCATACCAACCATCATCACCTGACTGATAATTAACGGCAGTGACAGGCGAATGGTTTGTATCAGATGGTGTTTGACGGATAAAGATCCCATATTATTAACAAGTAAAGTGTTAAACTGCGTATAGATTTATTGGACTGTTATGATTATTCACACGAATCCCCAAAAAAAAGCGATTGTCACCGGTGCCACCGGTTTTATAGCCCGTCATTTATGTCATGAATTGACGCACCAAGGTTGGCAGGTAGTTGCGCTGTGTCGAAGCTTACCAGAAAATCCCTTACCTGAGGTTAACTATGTGAAAGGAAATATTCTTTCACTGGCTTCATTAACAGAAGTCATCCCAAAAGACATTGATGTCCTGTTTCACACCGCTGCTGATACTGGTACCTGGTCAAAAAACAATGCCCGACAAACCCTCACCAATGTTACCGGCACGCACCATATTTTACAGTGTTTAATCGATATGAAAAACACCCGCTTAGTACATGTTTCTTCGGTAGCCACCTACGGTGTAAACCATCCGGAATATATTACCATCACCGAACAAACAACCGTTGACGGCTGTGCCAGTGATGTCAATTATGTCCGTTCCAAAACCCAGGCCGAACACTTAATAGTACAACATCAAAAACTTGATTGGGTGATTGTTCAACCTTCCCACATAATCGGCCCGCACGATCACCACGATTGGATTCGGCTGTT
>CAZWVE010000039.1:0-8756 GCA_964636925.1 uncultured Marinicella sp. | reverse complement strand
TGAAATGAAAATGAACATTCGTGCCAATATGCCCAAAAGTCTGTTTATGCCGGTACCGCGACAGGATTTACTGGAGCTGGTGTTAGTACAAGATAAAGTGGCTAATATCAGTAAACAAATCGCCGGCATGGTGCGCTTGCGTAAATTACAAATCCCCGATGGTTTGGTGGATTGTTTTAATGAATTTTTATCCTTGTGTGTGTACGCGGCTAAAAAAGCCAAAAAAAGTGTGAATGAACTGGATGAACTTTACACCACCGGCTTTCGGGGTGCTGAAGTTAAAGTGGTGGAAAACCTGATTGACAGCCTCGATGAAATTGAAACCGAAACCGATAACCAGCAAACCAGCTTACAGGAACAGTTATTTTTAATGGAGGCTGATTTACCGCCCATTGAAGTGATGTTCTTGTATCGTTTAATCGATATGGTGGGCGGCATCGCCGATTACGCTGAGCGCATCGGCCGTCGATTAGAAATATTACTGGCCAAATAAGGGGGATTTATGGAATATCAAATCACGTACATTGTTCTGGCCGCTATTTTTGGTGGCTTTATGGCCTGGGGGATCGGTGCCAATGATGTGGCCAATGCCATGGCGACTTCAGTGGGGTCTAAGGCCATTACCATTAAACAGGCCATTATTATTGCCGCTATTTTTGAGTTTGCCGGTGCCGTCTTGGCCGGTGGTGAAGTGACCTCAACGATTCGCAAAGGCATTATTGATGCCGAAAGCCTGGGTGGTAACCCCGAACTCTTGATTTATGGTATGTTGGCGTCATTGCTGGCGGCCGGAATTTGGCTTATGCTGGCCTCTAAGAGAGGCTGGCCGGTGTCCACCACCCATTCGATAGTCGGTGCGGTCGTTGGTTTCGCTGCTGTGGGTATTGGTACTGAAGCCATTCATTGGTCGAAAGTCAGTGACATTGTGCTGAGTTGGGTCGTAACTCCAATGATTGCTGGTGTGATTGCTTATATGATTTTTCAGTCCGTGCACCATTTAATTTTAAAGCAGGATGATCCATTGCATAAAGCCAAGAAATTTGTGCCTTTGTATATGTTTTTAACCGCTTTTATTCTGACGCTGGTTACCATCAAAAAGGGTTTAAAGCATGTTGGAGTCGATTTTAATGAAGTTCAAGCCTATGGTTTGGCTACTGTCAGTGGTGTTTTAGTGGCACTTATTGGCGGTTATTTTGTCAGCAAAGTGAAACCCAATCCGGAAAAAGAAAAACGCAATCACTTCTACACCGTTGAACGGGTATTCGCGGTTTTGATGGTTATCACTGCCAGTGGTCTGGCTTTTGCTCACGGCTCCAATGATGTGGCTAACGCCGTGGGACCGGTGGCAGCCATTATTTCAACCGCTAAAAGCGGCATTATCTCGGCAAAATCTTCACTGGAATCTTGGGTGTTGTTAATTGGTGCTGTGGGCATTGTGATTGGCTTAGCCACCTACGGTGTACGGGTTATTCGTACCGTGGGTCAAAAAATCACTCACTTAACACCGTCACGTGGCTTTGCCGCTGAATTGGCGGCTTCATCCACCATCGTTGTGGCTTCGGGAACCGGTATGCCGATATCGACCACGCAAACATTGGTGGGTGCGGTTTTAGGTGTGGGTATGGCGCGCGGCCTAACCGCCATTGATCTTAAAGTGGTGCGAAATATTTTCGCCTCCTGGGTAGTCACCATTCCGGCCGGTGCCAGTTTGTCGATTATCTTCTTTTTCTTGTTTAAATTAATTTTTGGATAATTTAAAAACTATTCGTCTGACGAAGCCCGTTTAAACAGCGGGCTTTTTTTGATTTTCCATTTGGTCAGAATGTATTTACCCAGGGTGCTGAGAATTTTTAAACCGTAAACACTGCTGTCTTTAAAGCTGATGCTGGAGGCTTCAGAAAAATACCGCACCGGCATCGGTGCATCACCGAGTTTAAAGCCGTGATAAACCGCCTGGGTAATCAGCTCCGCATCAAAGGAAAAATCATCGGCATTGTCATTAAACGGAATGGTCTCTAATACCCGACGATGATAAACACGAAATCCCGAATGGCCTTCGGCCAGGTTTTGTCCCAACACCACATTCATCAGCAACGTCAGCATTCGATTACTTAAATATTTGTACAAAGGCATGCCACCATGCAGCGCTTCCTTACGGGTGCGAATACGAGCGCCCAACATAAAATCACAGACACCTTTTTCCACAAAACCGGTGAAATACGGTATCAATTGAGCATCATATTGGTTGTCCGGATGCAGCATAACCACCACATCGGCACCGGCTTTTAAGGCTTCCTGATAACACAGTTTTTGATTACCGCCATAGCCTTTATTGACATCATGGGTATACACGGTTAAATCCAGTTCTTTTGCCTTAGCAACCGTGTTGTCGGTGGAACAGTCATCCACCAGAATAATCTCATCATAACTTCCGGCGGGAATGTCAGCGACGGTATCTTGCAAGGTTTTTTCGGCATGATAAGCCGGCATCACGATGATTATTTTTTGTTTTTGATGAGAATCCATAACACGCCTGTGAAAGACAATAAAGTAAGTAAAAGGCCTATTTTAAAACTCCAGGGCTCATAACGAAAGCTCACCCGATGTTTTCCGGCACCAAGGTAAATAGCTTGTTGGCTGGAATTGGCGGCATAGATCGGTACCCGTTCACCATCCACATACGCTTGCCAACCGGGATAATACGCCGTTGCATGAACCAACCAACCGGCTGCGGACAGATCAATCTCGGCGGTTAATTTTTGGGCATGATAAGCCACCAGATTATAGTTAAATGTGGTTTTTGAATGATCGTCCATAGCGCGATCCTGAAATTGGTCGGCTTCAATGATAACCTGCTCCTGCAATATATCAGGCTTTGCTATCAGCGCTGATAATGCCGCTTTGGATGAATCCACAAAATGGGCTTGAGGTCGGTAGTAGAGGCGCTCTTCAGCGGCCGTATTTTCATATATTTTAATTTCATCATCATAAACCAGTGGTAAGTTAAATGAGTCATCCAATGGTTTTTTGGCCAGGATATAACGTACATTCTGGCTCGACAGATACGGCACATTCTGTTCTTGCAGTCTGGTTTTTTCATACACCCAATAGGAGACCGTTCCTTGCAAAGCTTCTTTAAAATAACGATGGTAACGCAAACTAACCGGCACATCATAACCGCGCACGTCTTCCAGTTTGGCGAGCATATTGGTGCTCGGTTTTAAGATATGATTTAATCCCAAAATACGATGGGGACCGGCTTGTTGCTGTAAAAAATCTATGGCTGCGGGTGTTTCAGCAGGAAAGGCATGTTCGGCACGGATGGTTGGATTCCAATCATGGTTAAACCACCATACATCGGCAAATACCAGCAACAGCATACACACCGACATTAGGGTTGCCTTAAAGCGCGCACCATACATAACAACAGCCACCACGATTAGCGCCAACATAATCAGCCAGGCACGGTTTTGCAAGGCCTCTTTTATTAAGGCGATGTCATCAACAGCTTCCGCATAATCCGCACCTTGCCAAAATAGTGCAACAGCCCAAACCACGACCACCAACAGTAAAGTAATCAACAATATGGTGGTTAACCTGATTGGATGCTTTATACAACATTGCCAACCCATGCCTGCCAATAGGCTGCCCGAAAAGGCAATCAACACAGCCCAGTAAAACATCGGTAAATGGCCCATTAGCGGCAGATGCTTAACAACGTCATAAAGCGGTCCGATATCAAAGGCCAACATTAATGTGACCAGCAACAATACCAGCCAGGGCAGCTTCTGCTGACCACCTTTTATAACAGCCAGGATAATTAAAGGCAACACAGTCACACCCACATACAAGGAACTGATGTGATAACCCATATAATGCTCAATCCAGCCGGGCACGGTAAAGATATCGGCAAACAGCGCTGTGGCCATGGCTGAGGTAGGCATGGTATACAGCAAATCGGCACTGCGCTCCTGCCACACCGCAGCCACCGTTAAAAATTCTAAAAAAGGCAGCATCATGACAGCGGCTAAAAACAACGAAGCCACATAAGCGGCGGCAAATTGCCAAACTAATCGCCAACTCATCTGACCCAATTGTAACGCCCGGACTAATAAATATACCGCACAGGCAATGGCGGTATAAAAGGCAATTTCCACATGCCCTGCAAACAAACTCACGGCAGTCACCAACGCCAGCAAAACCACTTGACGAAGGCCTTGTCGAGCCACTAAATTTTCAGTGGCATAAAAACACAATGGAATCAGCAAGGTGACATTACTGTGGGGGTGATTTAACCAGAACACATGAAAGGCACAATAACCATAAGCGACACCGGCAATCAACGACGCTGACTGGGCTAACCGTAATCGACGTGCTAACAGATAGGTAAACCACGGCGCTAAAATGACTTTTAGTAAGGCGCTGACGGTAAAGCCCCAGCCGGCAGGCAAAATATAATGACCCCAGTTTAAAGGAAATAATAAGGCCGATTGGGTATTCGCCAGTAAGGGTGTGCCGGTTAAAATATACGGATTCCATAAAGGCCACATACCTTGCCAGATCTGGGCTTTGGCGGTCAGAAAAAAAGCCAGAAATTCTGTTGTTTGGTCCTGAATATAGGGATTGGCCGGTGCCATCAAATCATCCGGACGAATGGCATCCCAGGGACTGACAAAAAACAAATAATCGCTTTGGGAAATCAGATAACCCAATAACACCGGATAAAAAAACAGAACGCCGAATACACTAAAAATACCCAATGCCATGAGGCTGTCACGGTGGCTGATTTTTATGGCTGGTAGAGCATTATTCATGGTTTTATAAAGTCATTATATCAAGCGCTTGTGGATCATTACTGCGAAGTGTAATCTGCCATTGAATCGGCCCGGATTGACACGTCGCGCAATAATACAGGCTGTTGCCAATATTCGCCATGATATTTTCAGCTTTATGACCATTGGCACGCACCGATAACACACTGTTTTGGGTATAAAACGGTAATAAATGGCTTATCACTAAAATCGCCTGACCATCACTATACAGCTGCCTGGTCAGGGTTTGCACAGGCTGCGTTGCCCGTCTTTGTCGGGGCGGATGCACATAATCATTAAAATCAATCGGCTGAATGGCTGCCTCTTGATTATGTAATGTCATATTTTTTGTCAGACCCCAGGCCGGGGTCAGCCATTGATCCGGTTCGCGCCTGGCCGCATGCCAAAAAGAGCGGTGCATTAACAACACCTGTTGATAACCTATTTGTGGCTTTCCGCCGAGGTAAACGGTTTTGTCGGGACACGATAATCGTACCGGTAGCGCGGACAACAAATCCAGAACAGCGGCGCCCGGCCCATGCAGTTGTATCCGGTTTTGGCATAAATAATGTGCCCAAACTTCCGCATCGGAAACCGTTAACGCATCCAAGGTATTAAAATCTGTTTGCCAGTCTTCGTTAATCATTTGACGGACATTGCCCAATGGTCCCAAATGAACCTGGTCATCGTACACTGCTTTTTGTAAGGCGAGAATCGGCAAGGCGCCCAGCAGCAGGACTGCAATCACCACAGCGGCATTAACCGGAATCGGTAATTGACCACCGACAGACAACAACCATGCCCAGAGAAAAGCCAGCAAAGGTGTTAGCACAAACAGCATATAAAACGGCGTAAAACTACGTAAAGCGGTTATCATCGCCACACCCAAAAGTAATAAAATGATACCCAACAGCAATGGTTTTAATTGATTTTTTAACGGCTTTCTAAAACGCACCAGGCGATAGCCCCAATGTGTTATTATCACTGCCAATAACAGTGCAACCAAACACATAAAAAGGCTTCCCCAAATAGCTTTCACAGAGGCCACAAAACCATATATTCGATGCATACCGGTGACCAATAACGCATAGACATTACCGAACAATGCCGTCATAAAGGAATCCTTCTGGGCGCTTAGTCCCCGTCTCATTTGATCCACCTCCTGAGTCAGCGCTTGCCAGCGGGCCCAGTCTCCAAAACCATCCAAAACCTGCGCCCATAGATACGGCACAAAAGGCAGGGTAAATAATAAGCCCAGCCACATGACATCCCGAACACGCCAATCACCATAGCCACGCCATAAAACCGGTAGATATAAAACTGCAACGATGAGGGCGGTGACATGGGCATGCATACTTAAGGCCAATAACAGGCCCGACAGGTATAACCACCCCATCTGCCTGCTTTGATGGTATTGCCAAAGGGATGCCACAAATGCCAGTACAGCGGTATCAATGACATTGATGTGCCCCGGAATAAAATAGTTGATACTGTGCCAGCCGGGAATTAAAAGACAGGCAGCCCACAACACACCAAAACGTCTGTTGACCCATTGAGTTCCCAGATAATACGCCAAAATAAATTTCAAGCCGGCCACACAGCCAATAAAAAAAGCGGCCAGCGATAGTGAGCCGCTTAATAAAGGCAATGCCAATAGATAAAACCAGACTGGACCGGTATGAATAAAGCCACCAAATTCAGGGCCCATTAAATGCCATATACGACCCTGGGCAATATCCAGGGCATAGGAAAAATCCCGGGCCGAATCAATTAAAAGGACCGATTCAGTCATAATCCAGGCATTAATCAGGACCAGGGCAGCGAGCCAGAAACCTATCAGCCCGTTCACGTATTTACGATTCATCAAAACACATTAATAATTACCCTTAAAT
The DNA here is from genome assembly GCA_964636925.1 of uncultured Marinicella sp. GTDB lineage: Bacteria > Pseudomonadota > Gammaproteobacteria > Xanthomonadales > Marinicellaceae > Marinicella. The sequence goes on along the minus strand of CAZWVE010000039.1, from coordinate 2,053 downwards.
TTGTCAAGCACCAGAAACGGCTTAAAGCACTGAAGCAAATTAACAGCAAATGAAAAGGACTCACTTGCTAACGGCAAACACAGCGCAATGCTTACTGCCCTGGCTAATAAGAGCATGAAGTCCCAAGGACATTCCAAACACCCAAAGCGGTTGGCCCAACTTGTTGGCACAGCACGTCGGGGGCATAAAATGAGTATATGTCGCCGCCAGGGATTGCGGTGTGTCTCGATAGCAGGGATGCGGTAGAGACCCGCCGTGGCCGCTTTCATTTTTGCACCTGATCGACAATGACAAAAATGAATGAAGTCCCAAGGACATTCCATTATAATGGCCGCTGTTAGTAAATCCTCTGAGCTTTGAGCAACTTATTTCATTTATCACGTTTGTGGGTGCGCCTGTTGTTTTTTTTATTCGCACTGGTGGGTATTTTACCTGTTGTGATTTTGATTATTATTTTGTCCAAGTTATTTCGCTTAAGCAGTCTCAATCAATGGATTGTCACCACCTGGTCCCGTTTATTGTGCCTTATTATGGGTATAAAGGTAGAAATACACGGCCGGCGACCGACGTCACCGGTGATGGTGGTGGCTAACCATGTCTCATGGCTCGATATTCCTATTATTCATTCCTGGATTCTGGCCGGATTTGTGGCTAAAAATGAAATTAAATACTGGCCTATCCTGGGATGGCTGGCCATGGCCGGTGACACCGTGTTTTTACATCGTGGCAACAGTGAATCCCGAAAAAATGTACTCAACAAGCTAAAAAAACGTTTTAAGCAAAACCGCTCAGTGGCTATTTTTCCGGAAGGTACAGTCACCGATGGCAGTTATCTCAAGCCGTTTCACCGCCAGCTGATTCACGCGGCTGTGGAAACGCAAACACCCATTATTCCGGTGGCCATTAAATTTTTAAACCAGAACGGTCAGCGCGAATCACGGGTGAGCTTTATCGATGATGAACCTTTTTTACAGCATGTCTTTAGAATTTTACAACTACCTCAGACCACCGTGGAACTACATTGTGGTCCGGCTTTGACCCAATTTGATGCCGGTACCCGTACCCTGACTATTCTGGCGCGCAACTACATCGAACAAGAGCTTCAACAAGATGATTATTTATCGTCCGCGGCTTAAACCAAAAAATCGCCATCTGCAATCCATTCTGGCCAGTGCCCGCTGGCGGTTATGGCCTTTGCGTGCTGACAATCCGGTGAAATCCCGCCAATCGGCGGAACTGATTAAAACACCGCTGGCCACTTTACAGGGTTTTTACAGTCCACAACCAGACAATGCCACAGATTTGGTGATTCTTATTCACGGCTGGGAAGGCAGTGCGGAATCAACTTACCTGCAACGCATGGCCCATCGACTGTATCACGAAGGTATCAGCGTTTATCGTTTGAATTTGCGTGATCATGGCGATTCGCATCATCTCAATGAAGACTTATTTCATTCCTGCCGACTGGCTGAAGTGGTGGCAGCCATCAAACAATTAACGACACGATTTTCGGATTTACATACGCACCTCATCGGTTTTTCACTGGGTGGCAACTTTGCAGTTAGAGCCGCGGCAGATAATGACTTAAATTTGGCCGGTGTCTATGCCGTTTCGCCACCGGTAAACCCGGAAAACAGCATGCGTGCCATTGAAGCATCTAAGCTTTACGGCCCCTACTTTTTACGCAAGTGGAAACGTTCCCTGTACAAAAAACAACAGCATTTTCCACATTTATTCGAAGACAGCGGTTGGCAACAACTAAATTCCTTACAACAATTAACCGAAACCCTGGTCTTGAAACACACTGACTTTAGCACCATCCATGATTACTTTCATGGCTATAGCCTGACCCCGGAAGTCATCAAAAGTATTCACATCCCTACACAAATTATTACCGCCTGGGATGATCCGGTGATTCCCTTTGCAGATTTTAGTACAATTGACCGCATTGCCAACATCAAACTGGTGACCACACCACTGGGTGGCCATTGTGGATTTATCAAAAACTGGCGCCTACACAGTTGGGTGGAAGATTACATCATTAATGAGATTC
>CAZWVE010000038.1:4047-8785 GCA_964636925.1 uncultured Marinicella sp. | reverse complement strand
CACCAATACTGGCCGCATGAAGTATGGAAACCCGATACCATAGAGTGGTTAGATCAGGGTCTGATAGCAGGTACGGTTAGCCATGCCCGATTATCAGCCGCCGGTGAAATTCGTAAAGACAGCTTCAAAAATGGCACGGCTACGATGAATGCGCAGGCTCATTTGCGTGCAGGTACTGTGCAATTTAACCCTCACTGGCCGGTGGTGGCCGATTTAGATGCAGACGTTGATATTACTGCCCGCTCGGTTGATGTCTTGATAGAAAAAGCACAAACCAAAGGCATAGATATCGGCTCATCACGGGTGCTTATTCCTGATTTTAGTGACGTTGAAGTGGTGGCGGACATTCATGCCCAAAGTCGGGATAATGCCGTACTGGATTACCTCACAGCATCACCGGTGGCAGATGATTTAAACCTGCAAAAAGATCTCAACCTGCGTGGTCATCAAGCTCTTGATCTATCTTTACGAATACCGATTAAGGACGGCCCACAGCCTTTGGTGGCACCCCGGGGCCAGGTTCGAATTATGGACGGTGAACTGCAATGGCAGGATTTAATGCTAACGGCCATGAATGGTGTCATTAAACTCGATGGTTTCATACTAAGGCCGCAGGCACTTAAAGCCCGCTTGGCGGGTCGAGAAACCGTGGTCAATGGTGCCATAAATACCCGCAATCAAGGCTCGGAACAAATCAATATCCAATTACAGGGTGACTACAGTATATTGGATTGGTTTGCCGTTGCCATAACGCCGCCACCCATGACGGGTGTTTCTACCTGGAAAATCAGCTTACAAAACAAAGATAATCAGGTGCGATTAAAAGCCACAACTGATTTGCGTGGTGTGATGCTTAATTTGCCACCGCCCTTACAAAAACCGGCCGAAGTGCCAAAAAATCTGTCCGTGGTGTGTGATATACCTTGTGATCGAGGTTCGGTGGTGATTAATTACCATGATGAAATCAGGGCTGAATTAATCGCTGATGAGCAGCAATTTAGCGTTCAGCATATCTATTTTGGTGCTGATGCTGATGCGCATAAGTCGCAAATTAGTGGTGACATGGAACAACTGGATTTAGATCAGTGGCTGACCTTGCTGAAAGCCTGGCAACAATCCGGTGACTCCGGCACATCAGACAATATGCTGGCCACCGATATTCAGGTGAGTGAATTAATTTTCATGTCCCGTACCTGGTCACAAGTGAAGCTGTCCATCAGGGATGAATCAGATGGCCTGTTGATTGTCATTGACAGTGCTGCCGTGAAAGGCCGAATCGTAGTAGCGGATGATTTACAGCGAAAAGGTATTACCGCCGAATTTGAACACTTAAACTGGCAAACTGCGGATATAGCAACATTATCCGAATCACCGCCAAACAGCGAGATTCCGGATATTCATTTATGGGTTGAACAATTTAGTTTTGCCGATGTGCCTCTGGGGCGTTTGCGTATGGAACTGCGTAATGTGGCCGACGGCATTAAAGTGGAGCAATTACGGGTTAAATCACCGCTCATTGAGATTAATGCCAATGGTGAGTGGTTGCGCACCGAAACCGGTATCGGCACGTCACATTTTAATATGGTCATTATCTCAGAACGGATTGCTGATTTTTTACAGCAAATGGACTTTAATGCACCTATTTCAAACGCCCAGACATTAATTGAGATGGATGTATATTGGCCGGGCTTACCGGCGGCTTTCGATGTCGCGGCCTTGTCCGGTGATTTACGTATTGCCCTTGGCCAGGGGCAGGTATTGGATCAACAGCCGGGATTTGGCCGGGTTCTGGGTTTGTTTAATCTCACCAATTTGCCGCGCCGTTTATTATTGGATTTTCGTGATGTTTTGTCTGAAGGATTACATTTTGAAGAGATGAGCGGCGAATTCACATTAACCGACGGGATCGCGCACACCGAAGATTTCTTAATCCGTGCCTCTGCGGCAAAAATCCATATGCAAGGTGCGGTTGATTTTGTTCATAAAAGTTACGATCAGCACATTACTATCCGCCCTCAAATTGGTAAAACTTTCCCAACCCTGGGGGCCATTGCCGGCGGACCGGTTGGTGCGGCGGCCGGGTTTTTAGTGCAGGGCTTATTGGGTAAACAGTTGAAAACGGCGAACGAAATTAATTACCATGTCACCGGTCCATGGAGCGAACCCACGATTGAACTATTGGAACAAAATAATGAATAAGACATTCTTATGGCGGGCATTGTTTTTACTGCTCATGGTTGTCCTATGTAGCTATTTTGCACAACAATCATGGCAGCATTCGGTTCAATTTGAGCACGAAATCAGAACATTGAATGCGCAATTAACACTTAGCGATAATTTTAAAACCACCGGCAAAAAAGCGCTCGAGTGGCTGACTTTTAGTTGGTATGACGGCTACACAGAGCAATTAGAAAAACTACAAAACCAACAAGCCAATGCTCACCGCCAGCAATATTTAGCACATAAATACACGAAACTATTTATGGCCGGTTTCGTGTTGTTATTTCTGTTAACGTTTATGATGCCGTCTGTGGCGACATTAGCGGCCTTATTAGCGGTGACCACCGTGGCTTTGGTCACCGGTTGGTTGGCACCGGTGTTGGCCATTGAAGCGTATCAGGAGGTACCGGTGTTGGGGCATACTTTGTTTCAGTTTGAGTCCAAAAGCATCGTCACCGGTATCCAAAAATTAGCCGATAGCCGGCAGTGGGTAATTGCCGGTCTTATCTTTATATTTACCATCATCACCCCCATAATGAAATCAGCGGTGATGGCACTCATATTATTCAGCCGTCGATTGCATTTTTCTAAGCGCTGTATTCAATGGCTGCAGTTGATAGGAAAATGGTCGATGCTGGATGTTTTTGTTATCGCTTTATTGTTAACCTATTTTTCCACCAAAGCAGGCGGTGCCACGGATGCCACCTTGCAAATTGGTGTGTATTATTTTATCGCCTATGTGCTGGCATCGATGATGCTGGCCTTTTTATTAAATTCAAAAATTTATGAGCATCAACCAGATACAACAAACATTTCTTGAGCCCGGTGGCTTGAATCTTTCGGATATTGAACACTTATTGGGTGACGCATTGCAAACCGGTGGTGACTTTGCAGATTTGTATTTTCAGTCTGCCCGTGTGGAATCCTGGGTGCTTGAAAATCAGCAGGTTAAATCCGGTGCCCATCGCATTGATAAAGGTGTCGGTGTGCGTGTTAACGACGGTGAGAAGACCGGTTTTGCCTACACCGATGTGTTACAGAAAAAAACCATGACTGAGGCGGTTAAAACTGCCCGCAGAATTGCCCGACAAGGCCAGAACAACACCCAAGGTGTTCGTTTATCGGCGCAACAGGCGCCGGTTTTATACACCGCCAAAGATGTCTTAAGTGATGTTGATAACCAGACGGTGATTGATTTATTAATGCGTATGGATAAGCAAGCCCGCAAACAGGATTCGCGGGTTAAAAAGGTGGTGTGTTCATTGGTGTCATCACAGGAAGAAATTCTGGTGGCGGCCACAGACGGTATCATGGCCACTGATATTCGCCCCATGGTAAAACTCAGTATCCAGGTGATATGTGCGGATGACAGCGGTCGTATGGAAATGGGTTATGCCGGTGGTGGCGGCCGTATTTTATTAAAAGACGTGTTTGCCCCGGGTTATGCCGATGCCTATGTCCAGGATGCCGTACGCGGTGCCTTAATCAATTTACAAGCGCAACCGGCACCGGCCGGGGTGATGCCGGTGGTTCTGGCCGGTGGCTGGCCGGGTGTGTTATTACATGAAGCGGTGGGTCATGGTCTGGAAGGTGACTTTAATCGCAAGGGCTCGTCCGCTTTTGCCGGAAAAATCGGTCAGCAAGTAGCGGCCAAAGGTTGTACCGTGATTGACAGTGGCATTTTACCCAACCGCCGTGGTTCACTTCGAGTGGATGATGAGGGTACACCAAGTGCCGAAAACGTGCTGATTGAAAACGGTATTTTAAAAGGCTATATGCAAGACAAGCTTAATGCCCGGTTAATGGGCATGCCAACAACCGGTAACGGTCGCCGTGAATCCTTTGCGCATTTACCCATGCCGCGCATGACCAATACCTATATGTTGGCCGGTGACCATGATCCCGGTGAAATTATTGAATCCGTTGAACGGGGTTTGTATGCGGTTAACTTTATGGGTGGCCAAGTGGACATCACCAACGGCAAATTTGTGTTTTCAGCTTCTGAAGCGTATTTGATTGAAAACGGTCAAATTAAACATCCCGTCAAAGGTGCGACATTAATTGGCGACGGTCCCACCGCCATGCAACATGTCAGCATGGTCGGCAATGATTTACAATTCGATCAGGGCCTGGGTATGTGTGGTAAAGACGGCCAAACCATTCCGGTGGGTATCGGCCAACCGAGTATGAAAATTGATAAATTAACGGTGGGCGGTACCCAGGTTTAAAAACATCTGTGTCTCAGGGCTTACCTGAAAATATCACCACAGAGGCTCAAAGGAAAATTATTATCCTCGTTGCCAAGCTCCAGCGTGGTAACGCATAGCCTTCAGTTAGTTTAAATATGCATTCCCACGCGGCGCATGGCAACGAGAAAACACCAAAAAAAACCCACCTAAAAATCGGTGGGTTTTTTGTGCTTACTAATTAAATTTAATTACAGTTTATGTTATTGCAATTTCGTCAATAAATAACTGTAAATCAAAGCCCGTAAATAAGCTGTTTGGTCATTATTTGA
>CAZWVE010000038.1:0-3947 GCA_964636925.1 uncultured Marinicella sp. | reverse complement strand
TCAATAAATAACTGTAAATCAAAGCCCGTAAATAAGCTGTTTGGTCATTATTTGAAGCACCACCATGACCACCTTCGATGTTTTCATAGTAATAGAAATCATGGTCATAAGCTTCCATGAGGGCTGCCATTTTTCTGGCATGACCCGGGTGTACGCGGTCATCTCGGGTGGAGGTGGTAAAAAATATTTCGGGATAATTCTCATCGGCTTTTAGGTTATGGTACGGTGAGTACGTTTTGATATACGCCCATTCTTCAGGGATATCAGGGTTACCGTACTCAGCCATCCAACTGGCACCGGCCAATAACCGGTTAAACCGTTTCATATCCAATAAAGGTACCGCAGAAACCACGGCATTAAATAAGTCCGGTCGTAGCATGGTGACTGCGCCAACCAGTAGTCCGCCATTAGAACCACCATAAATACCTAAATGTTCAGGTGAGGTGATATCTTTAGCCACCAAATCTTCTGCCACCCCGATAAAATCATGATAAGCAACCATACGGTTTTCTTTTAACGCCGCCTGATGCCAGGCCGGGCCGTATTCACCGCCACCACGGATATTGGCCACCACATAGACGCCACCGTTGGCCAGCCAATCAGTACCGACGATGGATAAGTAGCGGGGTTGCATCGATACTTCAAAACCACCATAGCCATACAACAGCGTCGGGTTTTGACCGTCATAAGCCATGTCCTTGTGGTGAATCACGAAGTAGGGCACTTGTGTGCCATCAGCCGCAGTCATAAAATATTGTTCAACCTGATAAGGTTCTGCATTAAACTGTTCGGGTAACTGTTTGATAACAGATAGTCTTTTATCATCAGCCTGGTAGTGGTACAAGGTGGATGGTGTCAGATAATTATGGTAATTAATAAACACATCATTATTGCTGTCTGAGGTGCCGCTGACAGAAACACTGCCTAATTCTGGCATATCGATAACGTCTTTAGACCAGTTATTTTGCGGATCGAACTGATACAGAACGCTGCTGACATTGTCCAGTGTATTGACAAAAACATAATCCTGACTGGTGCTGACACCGGTAATGGCCATTTCTTTGGTGGGCGCCAAAATCAATTTAAAATCAGCGTGGCCATCGACTAAAGCGGATAAAGGAGTGCTGACTAAGCTGCCCTGTTTATAGATGCGATCAGTTAGGTCCAGGTCTGATTTAATATTAATCAATAACTGGTCCTGGATTAAACCGGCGACATCGGCATCTTCGGGAATATCTAATTTAATGGGTTTATACTGATTATTAAGAATAAATTGACGGCCAGTGTAAAAACTCATCGATTGCCGAATCATCAAATATCGCTTTTCACCATCAAAGAAGGTTACCGGCCAAACACCGACATCACTTTGGTTACCTGTAAATAGGGTATCTGCCTGGTCTAATGACTCACCCCGTTGCCAGAGTTTAATTATTTTGGGGTAACCTGAGTCTGTGACACTGCCCGCACCAAAATCAGTACCCACCAAAAGCTGATCTTCGTCAACCCAGCTAAGTCCGTTTTTGGCTTCCGGCAGATAAAAACCATCGTCGATAAATTGCTTATTGTGCAAATCAAATTCTCTGACCACGGTCGCGTCAGCGCCACCGCGGGACAGGTTAACCAGACAACGGTCGTAAACAGGTTGGCGGCAATTCATACCTTTATAGACCCAGTTTTCATTTTCTTTCTCAGCCAGCGCATCCACATCTAAGACAATCTCCCATTCAGGATTGTCAGTTTGGTAAGATGCCAAGGTGGTACGGCGATAAATGCCGCGGACATGCTCGGCATCGCGCCAAAAATTATAGAGGAAATCACCCATTTGTGACACGTAGGCAATACGATCATCGGCATTCAGAATTTTTTTATTGGCTTCATACAGTTGATCAAACTTAGGTTCATTTTCTAACACGGCTAAAGTTCGTTTATTGTGCTTTTTAACCCAATCAAGTGCTCGATCGCTGTCAATTTCTTCAAGCCATATAAATGGATCTTGCTGAGAAACATTGATGGTTTTCGCAGAAATTACCTCGGGTTTTTGAGGTTGTGAGCAAGCAGCTAAAATTAATAATGAGATAAAAGCAAAAGGCAGATTTTTAGTCATGGTTTACCATTGTTGTGAATTAACTGTTGATTATACATCAGACCTGCTTGAGTCACCTTGAAATTGGCATAAATCATCCCATATAACCACTTTCAAACCATTAAATACCATGACTATTCAAGCAACCATTAAAACCAATAAAGGTGATATTCATTTAGACTTATTTGCGGATAAAGCACCTGTGACTGTGGCGAGTTTTGTCAATTTAGCGCAACAGGGCTTTTATGATGATTTGACCTTTCACCGGGTTATTCCAAACTTCATGATACAGGGCGGTTGCCCAATTGGCACCGGCACCGGTAGTCCGGGTTATCGTTTTGAAGATGAGTTTGATGCTGATTTAAAACATGATAAGCCCGGTATTTTATCCATGGCCAATGCCGGCCCCGGCACCAATGGCAGTCAGTTTTTTATTACCCATTTGGCGACCCCGCATTTAGACGGTAAGCATACTGTATTTGGCGAAGTCCAGTCTGAAGCTGATCAGTCGGTCGTTAACCAAATTGAGGGTGATGATCAAATCAAAACCATTGAAGTCAGTGGTGATGTGGATGCTTTACTGGAATCGCAGGCCGATCGCGTTCAGGAATGGAATCAGCACCTGTAAGATTTATCCTGGTCCCGACCATTGCGATTAGGTGTGAATGGTCGGATGACTCTCTGAAAAGGTTGATTTGTGTTTCTTTTTAAACAGTAAAGTCGGCAGTTTTACCAGTCCATTAAATATCAAACTAAAGAGGATTCCGCCTATTAAGCCGTACAGCCATGACCATAGGTTAATGGGCAGGCCCGGCGTGAAGTTTCTGGCGGTCCCTTTCACCAATTCAACCCGAAAATGGGTGATGAAATAGGGGATGGTGTACCACAGGGGTTTGCTCTCATAGATAACAGCCTCATTCGCCAGCGCATCGCTGTGGTTGATAAAATCGTCAATTTGTTGAGCGGACTCGGCAATCACAGGATCTTGATTGTCCCGTAAGCGGTTGATATAGGCTTTTAAATCGCCATTAAAATGACGGTCTGCCAGGGTTTGATATTCTGCAATTTGGTTTTTTTGTGAATCGACATAGCCGCCAATTCTTTGGGTGTATTGATCGATAAATTGAGGCAACTGTAAAAACAGTATCACCCCAAGGGCAAAGAAGATTTTGTCGAGCAGATTTTTTAGCATCCACTTATTATAGCAGGGGAAAGCAAAAAACCGGCAACATGGCCGGTTTTTTCATTCTCACTGACAACAGACCGTGTACTAAAAAAGGTTACAGGCAATCAGATAATGCATTAACAAACGCATCGAGGTCTGCATCTGTCTTGGTTTCAGTGACACACAATAAAATACAGTGACCTAATTCAGGGTAATCATCGCTGATATTAACACCGGCTACAAAGCCTTTGTCTGCCATCTTAGCAATAATTTCATCAGCAGGGCGCTTAACCTGGATCACAAACTCATGAAAACCGCTGCCATCAAACAGAACTTTCAGGCCTTTTAAGCCGGATAGTTTTGTTTTTAACGTAGCGGTGTTGTTGATACAGTGTGCAGCGACATTGCGTAAACCATTGGAGCCCAGCAAAGCCATATAAATGGTAGAGGCGGTAACCATCAAACCCTGGTTGGTACAAATATTTGAGGTCGCTTTGGCACGACGAATATGTTGTTCCCGGGCCTGATAGGTTAAAGCAAAACCCGGGTTGTTATCAAGATCTGTTGTCATACCGACTATGCGACCGGGCATTTGACGAACAAAATCCTGTTTACAGGTGAGAAATCCGTAATAAGGTCCACCCGAAGATAAGGGCACGCCCATGGATTGACCTTCACCGCAGCAAATATCAACACCGC
>CAZWVE010000037.1:5132-8874 GCA_964636925.1 uncultured Marinicella sp. | reverse complement strand
ATCCGTAAAGGTAAAATTGAAAAACTTAAAGACCTGATGAAAAAATCCACCAACATGGGCATGCAGACCTTTGATCAAGCCATGTTCGAGCTCTATCAGGCCGGCGAAATCACCTACGAAGACGCCCTGCGTCATGCTGATTCCGCCAACGAAGTGCGGCTTGCCATTAAACTGTCCCAGGGCGGTGACGCCGACACCCTCTCCATGGGTATGGATGGTGTGGGTTTGGAAGAGGACAAATAAAGGTAAATGCCTTTCGCTTCTTACGTCTCCGACGAAAGAGTTATATTTTTTGGCGCAAAAGGCAATGCTTTGATGAGTCAGCTGCTGATGCGCTATCGCGCACCAATGGCTGGCTTAATTCAAATTTAGAATACTTGTGCTCATTTAACACCTGTTCTATTGCATGATGCTAAGGCGTAATTGCTATAATAACCACTGATTTTTTTAAGTTAATATTCTTATGGGTTGTTGCGAGCATGAATCGGCCTTATCGGCACGAGATCACCGACAAAAACGCACTTTAATCTATGTATTGATTATCAATGCGTTGATGTTTGCGGTGATTAGTGTGGCCTCCTGGCTGGCCGGGTCTTCGGCTTTATTTGCCGATGCGTTCGATAATTTAGGTGATGCCATCACTTACGCGGTGAGTTTATATGCGGTTAGCCGTTCGGCCACGGTTAAAGCCAAAGTTGCCATTTTCAAAGGCTGCTTAATCCTGTTAGGGGGTTTATTGGTATTGGGGCAAGTTGTCTATAAATTACTGAATCCTGCTGTGCCTATCTTTGAACTCATGGGTTTGTTTAGTCTGATTGCTTTAGCTGCCAACGCTCTGTGCTTATTACTTCTCAGTAAACACCGCCATGAAGATGTCAATATGTCGTCGGTATGGGCCTGCTCACGCAATGACATTGTCGCCAATCTATCGGTATTTGTGGCTGCCGCTTTGGTGTGGTTTACGCAGTCAGGCTGGCCTGATTTACTGGTCGCGACCTTACTGGCTTTGTATCTGTTGCGTTCAGGTCTCCAGGTCATTCACAGCGGTCGTGAAAATCTGACACCAAGCTGCAATGTTTAGCGGCGCATTTGTGTAAAGCATGCATATTCCGTCTGACTATATAATCAAGGACAACGCCGTTATCACCGCATTTATGCAACAGCAGCCTTTTGCGCAAGTGGTGTGCGCCGGCGATAGTTTCCCGATTATTAATCACATGCCATTATTATATGATGTCGAACAGCACTGTCTGTGGGGTCATCTGGCTAAAAATAATCCTGATTTAAAACACCTGTCTAATGCTCAGGTTACCGTGGTTTTCTCCGGTGCACATGGCTATATATCCCCGGATTGGTATGAAAAACCCGGGGTACCGACATGGAATTACCAAACCGTTCACGCTCGGGGGATTTGTCAGACAGATACATCTGAAAAAGTCACCCGGGAGATTGTCGATGAGCTCTCAGCGTTACACCAAAAGTCGCTCGGTTTAAGCTGGCGCAATGACTACAATCCAGCCATGTTATCGGCCATTGTTGCCCTTAAAATTGACATTATTGACATGTCTTGTCAGTTTAAACTCAGCCAAGACCGTTCTGCTATTGACCGACAAAATGTCATTATCGCACTCCAAGAAAATGGTCAACCCGAACTTGCTGAAGCCATGAAACAAACCTTCAAACTTTAACCCGAATATTTTATGTAAATGGCACAAATAACTCTATTTATCATCAGTATCAATAATTTAGGTAAATTCCAATAATATACAGTTTGTATCTGAATGACTTGAGAAAGAAAATGGCTGCATATCTTGCATAAAATCGCTTACAACTATGAACAACTAAGCTTGATGCGATATTTATACAATCTATTTTGCCATTTTTCCCTCGATTCCATTTTTACATGAAATATTCGGGTTAAGCATTTGAAGTTATTTTTACAAATTGAGACAACACTTTTTTCGCGTCAGGACAATCCTTTAATTCTGCCAATAATTGATCCGGTTGCAAACCTTCCGCCTTTAAATCCTCACGGCGTTGTTTGATGTAACCCGCCGTAATATCCTCATCCCATTCGGGGTGATACTGCACGCCCCAGATAAAATCATGATAACGAAATAAATGATTGGCGTCGGCTTCGGTGTGGCCAAAAACCATACTCATCGGCGGTGGACTAATGACGGTTTGTGAATGCGATACCAGCACATCAAACTCAGGTTGCGGCAAAATTTGAAACAAAGGGTCTGTGGCGGCTTCCGCGCTGAGGCTACAACGGCTCAAACCCATGCGACGACCTTTGGGGTTATAGCCCACCTCACCACCAAGCATATCAGCCAATAATTGATGCCCGAAACAAATGCCTAACATGGGAATTTTATGGGACATAGTCTGACGCAACCAGGCTTGGGTTTTTAACACCCAATCATCGCCTTCAGTGACCATGGCTTTAGAGCCGGTAATTAGTAGGCCGAGGTAGTTTTCAAAAGCGTGGTCAATGTTGGGCAAGGTTTCGCCTTTGTGAACGTTCACCACATCGACAACATCACGACTAACCTGCATACCGTCGATAAACCAGTCGGCAAAGGTTTCACCATTGGGGGCGGACAAAGGTACCGGGTCACCGGTTTGAATGATCAAGAATTTGTTTTTCATGCGGTATAGTTATGGGCTATTGTGCGTTAAATCAATCCATATTGGGCGGCGCCAAACGAATGGCTTCTTCTAAAGAGGTTTGTCCGGCTTTTAATAATTCTGCAATGGCCACCCGCAAAGGTAACATACCTTGGCCATAAGCGATTTTGGTAATGACTTCTGAAGGTGTGTCCTTTTTAATATTTTTTCTGATTTCCGCATCAATGGGCATCATCTCAAAAACCCCGGTACGACCATGATAGCCGGTATTTCGGCATTCGTCACAGCCCACGGCCTCAAACAACTCGGCAGGTGGCGACAAATCATAGGGATGCACCATGGATACCCATTTTTCAGCATCCACTTTATGTGACTTTTTACAATGGGGGCACAGTAATCGAATCAACCGTTGCGCGATAATACCTGCCAGGGTGCTACGTAATAAATAATCCGGCACACCCAAATCCAATAAGCGATTAATGGCCGATGGGGCATCATTGGTATGCAGCGTAGACAGCACCAAATGTCCGGTTAAGGAAGCTTGTACCGCCATTTTTGCGGTTTCCAGATCACGAATCTCACCGACCATAATGATGTCCGGATCCTGTCGCAGCAGGGTTCTGACACCATCAGCGAAATGTAAGCCAATTTTTGGGTTCACCTGCATTTGATTTAAAAACCCGTCGACCATTTCAATCGGGTCTTCAACAGTGGACACATTAACTTCCGGTGTGGCCAATTGTTTTAAGGTTGAGTATAAGGTGGTGGTTTTACCTGAACCGGTGGGACCGGTAACCAAGACGATGCCGTGGGGGCGATTGATCATACGCTCCCAAATGGCAGATTCTGATTCACTAAAACCCAGGTCACGGTAATTAACCACCACCGCTTCAGGGTCAAAAATCCGCATCACACATTTTTCCCCGAAAGTGGTGGGCATGGTGGATACCCGTAACTCGATTTCACGGCCATTTTCAGACAGGGTTTTAATGCGTCCATCTTGCGGTCGGCGCTTTTCAGCGACATCAATACGGGACAATATTTTAATACGACTGATTACTGCCGACATCACCGAGTGCGGTAAATCATACACTTTCATTAATTTACCATC
>CAZWVE010000037.1:0-5122 GCA_964636925.1 uncultured Marinicella sp. | reverse complement strand
CCCGAAAACGCACCAGAGAGTCATCCCGTTTCGGCTCTAAATGAATGTCACTGGCGCGCTGTTCAAAGGCGTATTGCAACAGCCAATCGACCAGACCAATGACATGTTGATCATCAGCATTAATGTCCTTACTGCCGCCGAGTTTAACAAGTTGCTCTAAATTTAAAATGGGGTCATTGGTTTTACCCAAATGCCGTCGTTTCGCCGATTGCACCTGACGATTAACACCATAAAACTCATAAAGTAAGCGCTGTAAGTCAATCGGATTGACATGTACCCGTTCGATTTTTTGCGGGTGTATTTTTTGGATATCACTGAGCCACTCAATTTGGGTCGGGTTTGCCACAGCAATACGTATGGCTTTACTGTCAATGCCAATCGGTAAAATCTGATGCTGTCTGGCATAACCTTGAGAAATAACCTGGGTCACCTGATTGACATTAATTTTGGTGGGATCTATTTTAAGGTACGGCAGTTTATTGGCCTTGGCCACCCATTGTGTGACAAATTCCAGGGTGATGGGTTTGCCGGTTTTTTGGTGGGTAATTTTATTGTCCACAATCGCCACATACGGATGAACCGTGGACGATTTAACTTGTGATTTTTCCAATAAGCGCGCGGCAGCTTGCGGATCAATTATGCCGGCTTTTAACCACTGGCGCGCCACCGTTGCCATAAAATCTTTGTCAGAGGGATTCATCAAATAATTCTTCTAAATTGGCTTTATTTAACATTGTAGCTGAATCACCACTGAGATAACAATCATCAGCGAGCAGCATCAGCACATGACTGCAGTATTTCGCCACCACATCAATGTCATGACAGACCATAACCACGGCTTTATCATGACTTAAGGCCTGTAACTTTTTCACCAAAAAACGCTGATAAACCACATCCAAATGATTAAACGGTTCATCCAGCAATAAATAATCACTGTTCTGCGCCAAACAGGTGGCAATTTCGACTTTGCGGCGTTCGCCACCGGATAACTGTAATATCGACCGGTCGCGAAGCCCGTCAATGCGGCATTCCTGTAACGTTTGTTGCGTAATACGCTGTCGATTTTCGGGGTTATCCGGCCAGGGGTAACGCCCCATCTCCACCGCTTGATGCACGGTAAAAGCTAAAGTTGGTTCTTGTTCCTGCATTAAATAAGCCACTTTTTGTGCCCGCGATAAGGGGTCCAACTGGTGCATATCTTCACCATCCACAATGACGCGACCTGCCTCGGGCCTGATTAATCCTGCCAGACACTGTAATAAAGTCGATTTGCCGGCACCATTTTGACCAATAATACCCCAAAATTCACCAACCCGAAATTGACAGTCAAGCTGTTTAAGCACCGTCCGGTTATCTAAAATCACTGAAACTTGCTTTGCCAACAACATCAAATCTTCCGTGACAACAGCAAAAAAACCGGCACCCCAACCAGCGCCGTAAATATACCCACCGGTAACTGAATAGGACTTAATACGGTTCGTGCCAGAGTGTCGGCAACCAATAAAAACAATGCGCCGGCTAATACCGTCACCGATAAGAGATGACGGTGTTGATAACCGACCATTAATCTCACGATATGCGGAATAATCAAGCCCACAAAACCGATGGTCCCCGCTTGCGCAACTGCCATGGATGTGAGTAAAGCAGTCATAATAAAAACCATCAAATTCAACCGCTCAGCATGCACACCGGACTTACGCGCAAATAACTCACCACGCGCCAACAAATCAAGTGCCGTATGTTGTCGCCGTAACAATCCGTAACAGAGTACTAACAGAACCAACATCAGCCAACTCGGTTGCGCAAAAGATAAATCTCCCATGAGCCAGAACATCATAGATCTAATTTGCTGACCATCGGCCAGTGACAGCATAAAAGAAATAATAGCGGCAAAACCAAAAGCCATAACGACGCCGTTGAGAGTCACTTTATTGGGCTTAATACGGCCATGATAACTTAACCTAAGAACCACCAATGTGGCCAATAAAGAACCGGCAAAACCCACCAAAAATAGCGCCTCAGCCGATAAGCTTAAACCGAGCATGATAACCAACAACTGACAACTGGCCGCCCCGCCTGACACCCCCAACAAATAGGGATCGGCCAGTGGATTTTTCACCAAATTTTGAATCAATAAACCGGCCAGGGCCAGACATCCGCCGACCAGCATGGCATTTATAGCCCGCGGTAAACGCAACTGCCAAACTATACTAAAGGTAATACTCTCGGGATTAAATAATTGATTAAGGGGCAAGGACACCGACCCCACAGACACCGATACCAGTAAAGCCAGTAATAATAACAACCACCACACCCATGGTTTTTTTAACCACTGACTGGTCTGCATCAGCTGTTACGTTCAGCGGGCAATACTAATCGACAACACATCTTTACGGGATATGGTGATGGTGGCATCGCCGCTTTTGAAGCGTGTCGAAACCGTCACTTGATCGGTATTGATGGCTTTTAAGACGCCAAATATGGGGCGCCCGCGTTTGGTTTTTATTTTCACCGATTGACCAATGGCATCGGACCAGTTTTTCAGGGTGTATTCTCTTTTTTGCGGGCCACCGACATGGGTTTTAATGCGCCGAATCAGCTCTTTGGGCTTGTTGGCTTCCTCTTCCCGTTGTTTTATCAAGGCATCACGCTGTTCCATTTCCCGTTTAAGGGTTTCAATATCTAAATCCAGATGATCAATTTTTGATAGTTTAACATCCTGATACTCCTGTTCACCCAAAGCCGCTTCGATGATACTGTTTTTGAATAATTCACTTTGTGACCAGCCGGCAAATTCAAAGATATATTTGGGTTCTTTGAGTTTGAAAATAGCGTTGTATTCGACATCTGCCTGTAAAGAACGCTGGTATTGGTTGGCCAGTTTGGCAGACATTTCGCCACCAGCGTAGATACGCAAAGCCTGTTGCAAAGCTTCACTGCTATTGGATCGATACGCCGCAAAAGTCGATTGTTGATCTTGACCGCATAATTGGTTTCGTTTGCTGTTAAAACCCTGGTCGGCGTAATAATAATAAAGGGTATCAACAATGGTGTCATGAAATGACAAGCGCTCATCATCACTGGCTCGGGCTAAGCCACCCGACCAAGTGGTAAACCAATTCCCGGGGCTGTTTATATTTAAATTAAAATCAATCGCGTAGTCATCCACTTGCGCATAGGTTAATTTTACATCAAACACCGGACGTAAACTGTTCATGGTTTGCCATTGCTCAACAGAAAAACTGGGACCGGGTCCCTCACCGCAACCAAAAGCACCCAGATAGCCCACCACCATCGGATAATAATTAGTCTCCACAATGTTGTTTAAAAGACGACTTTGCGCGTTGACTACCTGAACATGGTTAAAATTAATGGTCAATTCAGGCGGCAATTTCACCAGCAAATCCGTTGACTTGGTAAACAGTAAATCGCGGGCATCGGTGGTCACGGTAATAGAATCCACCTGAATCACATCCTGATAACCTCTGGGTTTAAACTGAACCCCTTCGATGGCAATATCACCACTGATGGAGACGCTGTGATCACGGTATGACCAATCACCCAAATGACTCAAATGAGACATCACACCTTCCACAAAAAATTCACTGTTGTGATTAATCCGCCACCACGGCAAAGCCACCAAAGCAACAACAATTAAAATGATGATGATATTTTTTTTATTCATAAGCATATAATATACTACATTATTGGTTCAGCAAAACCACCAAACGCAGAGATTATTATCGTTTGTATTTGCTTCACGGGCAAATCAATATCCGGAAAATTTCCAACCGCCTTATAATGATCAAAAAAGTCAGGGTGATCGCGAGGCACCGGCTCTTTACCCGGTAATAACTCATAACTGGTAGAATAACGAAACGGCCAGATATCAAAAATCGGCAATTTTCTCGAAATGGTGGCAAAAAACCCACTGACATGACTAAAAAAGGGAATCTGCTCTTTGGCCGCCACCAGCCAACTGTTCTCAGGCAACATATCCAACTCAATACTGGCGGTTAATTTTTCGGCAAATTCACGATCGTAAATAATAAAACCGGACTCGGTATTGAGCACATCTGAGCGCGGATCAAAATTATGGCTGCCAATCATGGAAATCTTATCATCAATGACAAACGATTTACTGTGTAAGCCGAATCGCGTATGTTCATTGGTTTGATGGGTGGCAAAAAATGTATCTAACATGCCGGGGCGTTGTTTAAATTCGTGAATAATCATGCCAAGCTTTTTTAGATAAAATCGTTTGTGTTTTAAGCTGATGGCATAGACATAAAATGCATCGGTAGAAGACAATGAGTTGGTGGAAACCTGTAAATCAATATCGGGGTGGTCTTTGCGTAATTTTCTAAACATTGTGCGCGCTTTGCGTGAAAACACCAAATAAGGTGTTTGAATCAATAACCGATGTTCCGTGTCTGCAAACAAGTCATGAAACTTATCCGTTAATTGCTTGTTCGCCGTACGTGCTTCTTTATTAAACGGCTTATCATGACTGTCACTAAAATATTCGACCCCGTCAACTGCCTCGAAATCAGCAAAAAAAGTGTGTTCAATGTAACTGTTGTCATCCGCTTGTTCACTTAAATTTTGTGCAAACTCGGGCAACGGTTTATTCCAGTCGGTTTGTGCTTCCTGGTTATTTATAATCCGGTTGGCAACATCATTCAATTGAGTCAAGGGTAAAACGTGCGGTGAAGTCCAAAAACTATCAAAAGAAATGGCAATTTCATCCACCACCGAGCCAATGGCCATCACTTCACGGTCTTTATAATTGAAGGTGCCGTCCCAATCAAAATAACGACTGGAATAATTACGTCCGCCAACAATGGCATAACGATTATCCACGACAAAAGCTTTGTTATGCATGCGCCGATTTAAATTCGCTAAACAACAGGCAATCGCTGTGGCAAATTCAAAGGTTGAGGTGTGGGCATCACTGAATACCGGGTTATAAAGACGAAATTCAAAATTCTGATGAATGGTGGCTAATTCCGCCATTAACCATGAGTTGCCCATGGTATATAGCTGATCGCCGATTATATTGACTTTGACCCCGCGTCGCGCTGCTTTAATCAGTTCAGCCAGCACCCAATGACCCGCTTCA